>DAOQBX010000387.1:0-2337 GCA_035340155.1 Anaerolineales bacterium
TACTTCCAAAATTACGCGTCCAATATTTCGGATCAGGCCCGTCGTCGCGCCCAACAATATGCCATCGAAGCCACCAAAAAGGAAGTCAATGGAAATATTCAATTCAGTTATCAATGGCAGGGAGCCTTCCAAACCTGGCGTGAGTTGAGTCTGCAAAGCACGGCCGCCGAACAAAACGGGGACGCTGCTGCTGTTGAACGTTATAAACAACTTCAGAGGCGCATCGAAGCACTCAGCCCATTGCTGGGACCAGATTACCTGGCACCGGGTACTTCCTGGCCTGATTCTGCCAAGTACGAATCAGAAACTTATCTGGTGGAGGCCACCCGACTGTCAGAAACCTATCTGGCCGAATCCAATTTGGGGAATTTCACCGATGCCACCGCCGATGCATTGGTAGTGCAGATTACCTTGTTAACTGTGTCATTGTCACTGTACGGCCTATCCATGGCTTTGAAGGGGCGCGTTCGCTGGCTGTTCATCACCGTCGGCTCGGGCATCGTTATCTTGTGTGTTCTATGGCTGGGATGGTCCATGCTCGAATTGTTCATCCGGCCAGAGGTCAATACTGAAGCGATCGCTGCATACTCAGAGGGTGTCGGACTGTCTTATCAATACAAATACGATGAAGCCATCGAGAAATTCACTCAAGCCATCGAAGCGGATCCCTATTACGCCAAAGCCTATTACGAGCGCGGCGAGGCTTATCTTGATATGAACGAATTGGACAAGGCCATCGTCGAAATGGAAGAAGCCCGCAACCAGGGTATGGATGATGTCACCACCAACTGGAACCTTGGCTGGACCTATTATCTTTTAGGGCAATACGATAATGGCATTGCGACGAATGAAAGAATCCTGATCGATCACCCCGATGTTCTTGGGATGCGCATGAACCAGGCCATCAGTTATCTCTCCAAGGGAGATCTGGCTAACTCGCAGACCCAGTATGACCTTTTGATCGAGGAAGCCCAGCGGCAGGTTAATGAAGCGCATCAAAACGGAACCGAACCTCCCTCTTCCTTGTGGTTTTACATGGACGCCGGTTCCATTGACCTGCAAAACCTGATCGACACACTGGAGCACAACCCGAAAGAATGGACACAGGCACCCGCCCAGAACCTCATCACAGGCGATCAGGTCGCCATCCGTGATTTTGCCGTGCAGCAAATGATCCGCCTCAAAGAGACAACGACCGCTCTTGAATACACCGGTCAACTCCCTGATCCCGAAAACAGCACTCAGGTAGAGCCGTTCGTCTTCGGTTACGTGACCGGAACAGATGACCAGGGTTTCATTACCGGGTTTGAACCGATCAGCGGCGATGTTATCCCGTATGGCGAAGACTCGTTCAGCGTTCAGTTCACGTACTCGGGGCCCGCACCCAAACAGATGGTATGGAAGGTTTACGTCAACGGCGCGGAAGACCAGTCTCTGCGGGCGGTGGTCACTGATGATCTCAGCAGCGGAAACACCTGGTTTCGTACCTTCGGCTATGAATTTACGAATGTATTCATCCTGTCAGAAGGCGAATACACGGTGGAACTCTTTGCCGATAACAAACTCGTCCAGCGCGGAACTTTCCATGTAGTTCAGCAGTAAAAACCATACTTTTATCCCCTTTACACCAGGCAGCCATCAGGGTATATAAACCTTGATGGCTGCTTCCATTAAACATATCCTCTTCGATCTTGGCGGGACTCTTATGCATGCGCGCGGAGATTGGAATCCCATTCACGCCCAGGCAGATCAGGCTCTTGTCAATAAACTTCAAGCTTGCGACCTTCAAATCAGCGCCGAGCAATTTCGCCAGCGTTTGCACGAATACTATCACCAGCGCGACAAGGATTTGCAGGAAACCACCTATCATTTCGTCCTGCGGGAACTGCTCAAAGAGTTGAGCGATGCCGAGGCAGCCGAATCAGATATCCGGTCCGCGCTGGATGCGATGTATACCATCACCCAGACCAACTGGCAACTCGAGTCCGACACACTGGAAACCCTGCGTCAACTACAGTCCAGCCAGTACAAGGTTGGCATTTTCTCGAATGCCGGTGATGACAAAGATGTTCAGGAATTGATCGAAGGATTCGGCGTGCGCTCCTACTTCGATTTTGTGTTGACCTCCGCCGCCTGTTTCTACCGCAAGCCGCACCCGCGTGCCTTCGAGATCGCGCTCGCGCAGTGGAACGTCGACCCGCAGGAAGCGGTCATGGTCGGCGACGCCTACAACGTGCTCCAGTCCCGTATCCAGGACGCCACCCGGGCCACCGGCAACTATGCCGCCACCTCTCAGGCCGTGTTCGAGATCTCGCAGAAGACCGGGACCGTGCTCAG
>DAOQBX010000388.1:0-2321 GCA_035340155.1 Anaerolineales bacterium
CCTGATTGAAATAATCGGTCCGCACCTTGTGAGACGCCTAATCTTATCCATTGATCCTGGGTATACGTCTGCCCGTGGAGCAAGTATAGAACGGGATAGCGCAAATCTACCGACTCAGAGTAACAAGGAGGCAGATAGATCATGTATTCCTGCGGCGGGGTACTCTCTGAAAACGAGCCTTGCTCAATTTTTCCGGGCTGGGATAAACAGGCAGGCGGTGTAGCAGTCGGCGTGATAGTGAACGTAGATGTCGGGGGAATCGGGCTGGGAGATTGCGTGATCGTCGCTGTGGATGGTGGAGGGAGGGTCAATGTTGCAGTTGCAGGAGTCGATTGAGAGGGGTAACAGGCTGAAAGTCCGATCAAAAGAAGCGAAACAAGGGCTGCAATGCAAACTGCTTGACGGGTATTCATCCTTCGCATTATACTCGGCAGGCTAATTACATCGGGGCGTGGCGCAGTCCGGCTAGCGCGCTTGCTTTGGGAGCAAGAGGCCCTGGGTTCAAATCCCAGCGCCCCGACTAATTAGGCCTTGGTTCCCCGTCGAGGGATAAACAAATCCCAGCGCCCGGCTAATTCGACTCTGGGTTCCCCATTGAGGGACGCGCCAACCCAGCGTCTCTATAAGTGAAAGATCAACCATGCAGAGGCACACAGACACGGAGGCGATTGCATTTTCGTGACTTGTGTCTTTCTTGTTTAACGCGTTGTGTTAAAATTGATGTAGAGGAAATCTCATGGCAAAAAAAGTTGATGGCGTTATTGAAGCAGTCCGTTATAAAAACGGGCAGATCGCAAGTGTCCGCCTGTTCGAGCGGCGCGGTACTACATTTTCAGACCGGGTCGTGCTTGACCGCAAGGCCCTGCTGGAACAGATCCAACAAGGCCGGCAGTTCGTAACCGGCTCGCGCGAGGAATTACTCGCCAGCACGTTCAAACTCGCCAAGCCTTTAATACTTGTAAAGGCCAACGAACGCGAGTTCATCGCCACCCGAGAGGGCATTGAGCGCGATGAACTTGAAAACGTTCCGTTCTTCTAAACCGTATGAAGATCATCGATAAATCCCCCTTCCAGGATGCCAGCGGCAACATCAACATCGTTGCCCGTCTGCAGGGCACTTTGAAGTACGGATTTAACTGGTATCCTGAGCAGGAAGCCCAAAAGAAGGTCATTCCCCCGCTGGATCGATCGTTGGACAAGGGACTGGTGCTGATCCGCAACTTCCAGCTGCCCTACAGCGATATTGTCATTCCTATGATATTGATCGGCATCGGGGCGGTCTATATTATTCTGGTGTCACCGGTTAAGGGTCATTTCGAAGCGAAAGGCGTGGAATGGAATACGATCGTCGGCAATGGCGCTTCGGTTCCGGCCCGCCGAAATCTGATCGACCTGCTCACCAAACTCACCCGCGCTTTTCAGAAATATCTTGAACGTCAGCGCATCAATATCCCGGTACCGGTTGAAGCCGTGTTGATCCTGAGCGATCCCGGCGCACAGATCGAATCCCTTCGGCCAGTGGTGCGCGTAGTGCGCAGTGACGCCATCAAGCAATTCACCAATGAAGTGTCGCAGGCACGACCTGTTCTTCGCACAGATTCGATCCTTGCGCTCGGCGATCGTATCACGACCCCAAAATCCATTGAAGAAGTGCAAAACGAAAGTTTCAGCGTGGGCGAGGTATCCCGCGCGCAGGGTATCTTCAATGCCTCCAGCCATGGATTCAACCCGGATGAGTTGGGCTTTGAATTCAATGAAGATGCCAACGCAGTGGAATCTGGACCTCAGCAACCAGATCCGCGTGAACCCAACCCGGCTCGCCCCCTACCAATGCCCGCTGCGCCACCCAGAAAAAAGAACCTTGGTTTGAGCAGGACTCAAATCATCCTCCTGGCCGGAATGATTCTGGTTGAGGTCTGTGTGATCGTCGCCGGAGCCGGGATCCTTTTCTATTTCAATCAATAAACCTGTTTGAACACGCCCTTCCTGTCCATCATCATCCCAGCCTATAACGAAGAAAGCCGCCTGCCGCGAACCCTGGAGCGGGTATTTCAGTTTCTCGATGGTCAGGAGTACGCCAGCGAAATCCTCCTGGTGGAGAATGGCAGTTCCGACCGCACCATGGAGATCGCGCAGGACTATGCGCGCCAGCACTCCAACTTGATCGTCCTGCACGAAGAAAAACGCGGCAAGGGCAATGCGGTCCAGCGCGGTGTGCTGGAAGCACATGGCGAATACCGCTTCCTTTGCGACGCCGATCTCTCGATGCCCATCGAAGAACTTCCCAAATTCCTCCCCCCGCAATTAAAAGATTTTGATAT
>DAOQBX010000389.1:0-2319 GCA_035340155.1 Anaerolineales bacterium
TGGGAGCGTTGGTTGCGCCGCGCAGTTGCTTGATCATCTCAGTCGTAATTTCCATTTCAATTCCTCGATCTTATTCAGTTCGGTGGATTACTCGGCCTTGGCCTCGCCCGCAGCAGGGGCAGCGGGAGTTTCATCACTCTTGCGGCTGACGGTCAACTTGGCGAGAGTGGATTCACCCAGCAGGGCGGCCTCACCCACTTCTTCCGCTTCAGCCTGGGCCAGGGGCTGGCGCGTCGGGCGGGACTTGCTCTTCACCTCAGGCTTGACCTCTTCCGCCTGTTCTGGTTCTTCTTCCTTGCGCATGGCCTTGCCCTCGAGCACGGCGTCGGCCATTTTGGAGACCAGCAGTTTGATGGCGCGGATGGCGTCATCATTGGAGGGGATGACGTAGTCCACGTTCTGGGGATTGCAATTGGTATCGACCAGCGCAACGATCGGGATGTTGAGCAGGTTGGCTTCGCGCACGGCTGAATCTTCGCGACCCACGTCGACGATAAAGATCAGGGTGGGCAAACGCTTCATGGAGCGCACACCGCTCAGGCGGGTCTGGAGGCGGGTGATCTCGCGTCCGATCAACAGGCCTTCCTTCTTGGTCAGGCGGTTGATTTCACCGGAGTCGCGCAGGTTCTCAAGGCGCTCCAGTTCCTGAATACGCTGGTGCATGGTGGACCAGTTGGTAAGCATACCGCCCATCCAGCGCTCGGTCACATAGGGCATTCCGGCGCGGGTGGCTTCTTCGGCAACGGTCTCCTGCGCCTGGCGCTTGGTGCCGACGAACAGAATCGTGCCACCGGCAGAAACTGCATCGCGGATCACGCCGTAGGCATTGTTTGCCAGTTTGACGGTCTGCTGCAGGTCCAGAATGTGAATGCCGTTGCGTTCCGTAAAAATATACGGTTTCATACGGGGGTCCCACTTGTTGGTGCGGTGGCCGAAATGGACGCCGCTCTCAAGCAGAGCCTTCATGGAAATAGTAGCCATTTTTCTCCTAATGTACCCGTTCTCCAACACGCATCTCTGGATGGTGCGGAACGGAGTGAGTTTAGTGGGGGTGATGACCCACTCAGGGACGCTTTTGCCCGTCCCAGGCAGATTATGCCTTTTTCAAGGCGGCGGGATTATATCACAAGAATCGTACGATGGACCATGGACGGCTGAGCATTGTCAGACCATTCCACGATCCATCGTCTACTGTTTATCGTCTTTATCCTACGTAATCACACCAAGCTTCGTACTTGGCCACCTTGCCGCGGATCGCGTCGTGGTAAACCTCCTGGATCTTGCGTGTGATCGGGCCGGTGCGGCCGTCGCCGATCTTGCGGTAGTCGATCTCGCTCAGGCCAATGCATTCGGCTGCCGTCCCGCAAACGAAAACCTCATCGGCGATGTAAAGCTGATCGCGGGAAATGGGAACCTCTTTAATTTCATATCCCAGATCCTTTGCGATGGTCGAGAGTGAGGAGCGGGTGATGCCTTCCAGCACCGGTGCGGTGGACGGGGTATGGATGACGCCATCACGCACTACAAAAAGATTTTCACCCGTACATTCGGCCACATATCCTTGCGGGTCGAGCATGATGGCTTCCTGGAAGCCATTGCGTTCCGATTCGGTTTTCGCCAGGATGCTGTTGGCGTAATTCCCTGCGATCTTGGCCTTAGTCATGGACACATTAACATGATGGCGGGTGAAAGAAGAAATGTTTGCGCGAATGCCTTTCGCCAGCGCATCCTCGCCCAGGTAATTCGCCCATTCCCAAACTGCGATCATTAAAGAAGGCTTGCCGTAATCCACGTTCAAGTTCCAACCGCCGCCATCCAGATAAATAAGTGGACGCACGTAACAATCCGTAAAGCCATTCACGCGGACAGTATCTTTGTGCGCCTTCATCACCTCGTCAAACGTCCACGGGAATTCACGGAAGCCCAACACGCGAGCCGAATCGAACAAGCGCTCCACATGCTCGCGCAGGCGGAAGATCGCCGGTCCTTTGGGCGTGTTGTAGGCACGGATACCTTCAAAAACCGCCGCACCATAATGCAAAGCAGGCGTTAAAAAGTGCAAGGTTGCCTGCTCAAAAGGCAACATCTCCCCATTCTTCCAGATAAATTTCGATTCCATTCCCATAACTCATTCTCCTTTTTTTCTTGACCGTAGGCCATTGTACATCGTCTACGATCTATAGTCTCTTTATAATTTCATCCGCCATCTGACGGGTGGTTAACTTGCCGCCGAGGTCTGCCGAACTAACCCCGTCTGTGATTGCCTGATCCACTGCTGATTCGATCGCTGCTGCTTCTGTTTCCAACTTGAACGAGTGA
>DAOQBX010000390.1:0-2316 GCA_035340155.1 Anaerolineales bacterium
TCAAAATCCTGACCGGCATTCTTGTCCCCTCCAGCGGGCAAGTGGTGGTGGATGCGGTCTTCCCCGCCGCCGGAAACCTGACCTACTTCCCCGAACTGATCGAGGAAGGCTTCGCCCCGCACATGCCAAAGGAAGTGTGGTGCTCGCTCACCAACCAGCCCAATACCGTTCTGGATGTGACCGAGACCTGGGAGGTCAAGATCGAAGCGATCCTCCAGCACAAGACCCAGGTGCAGGATGCGGCCAAGTTGATCGAGCGCTTAAAGTCCCGCAAGACCGAAGACAGCCCGGAAGATCATCCGCGCTATGAAGAGAAGTTTCGAGTGATCCAGTATTCTTAAGCCTTTCTTTGCGAAGCGAATCTCCAACACCCTGGAGGTCGCTTCGGGCGAAGCACAAGAACGCCCTCGCAACGACATACCCCCACAAGGAGCCCCCATGCCCAACTTTATCCAGCAAGCGCAAGACCTGTTCCCCTACACCCAGGCCATGCGGCGTGATTTTCACAAGCACCCCGAACTCGGCTATAACGAGATCCGCACGGGCGGTATCGTTGCCAAGGAACTGGAGACCCTCGGCCTCGAAGTGACCAAGGGCGTCGGCAAGACCGGCGTAGTGGGCTTTCTCGAAGGCAGCAAGCCCGGGCCGACGATCCTGCTGCGGTTCGATATGGATGCGCTGCCGATCACCGAAGAGACCGGCGCGGAGTACGCTTCCGAGAACCCCGGCGTGATGCATGCCTGCGGGCATGATGGTCACACCGCCATCGGGTTGACCGTGGCGAAGATCCTGAACGAGCACAAACATGAACTCAAGGGCAATATCAAATTCTGCTTCCAGCCCTCCGAAGAAGGCACCAACGGCGAGGATATTGGCGGCGCGCTGATGATGATCCGCGACGGGGTGATGGAAGGCCCCAAAGTGGAGAAGACCCTTTCGCTGCACGTCTGGAACGATAAACCGGTCGGCTGGCTGCATGTGGCCCAGGGGCCGGTGATGGCGGGCGCAGACCTGTTCATCATCAAACTCACCGGCAAGGGTGGGCATGGCGCCGGGCCGGATACCACCATTGACCCGGTGGTGTGCGCCGCACAGATCGTCACGGCCCTGCAAACCATCGTCTCGCGCAATGTGGAGCCGCTCAAACCGGCGGTGGTGAGCGTCACCTCCCTGCATACTGGCACGGCCTTCAACATCATCCCGCAGACGGCTGAGTTGTGGGGCACCATCCGTACCTTCGACCCGGCCGTGCGCGCACTGGTCCACAAGCGATTCGAAGAGATCGTGCATGGAACCGCCCAGGCCATGGGCTGCCAGGTGGAGATCACCCTCAAGCAGATCACGGCGCCCGTCATCAACAACGAGGAGGTCGCCATCAGCGTGTTCGAGACGGCGCAGTCCCTGTTCCCTGAGGCAGACCTGCAATCCAATTCCTATCTCACCATGGGCGCGGAGGATATGGGCTACATGCAGGAGAAAGCCGATGGCTGCTACTTCTTCATCGGTTCGGCCAACGCAGAGAAGAACCTCAACTACAACCACCATCACCCGAAGTTCGACTTTGACGAACGGGCATTGGTCAACGGTGTGGCACTGATGGCTTCCGCCGCTGCGAACCTGCTGAAATAAAAATACCGGCCCGACCCGGCACTCACATAAAAACGCTGTTGTTCAGCCCGCACTGAAGAACAGCAACAATCCGCGCACCAACAGACCGGCCAGCATCGCCACAACCACGGTCAGGGCGGAGATCTGAAGCATGGGTTTGGTCCCCAGTTCGCGGCGCAGCACCGACAGGGTCGCCAGGCAGGGCAGGTAGAACATCACAAAAGCCGCATAGGTGACCATCTGTACGCCGGAAAGCACGCTGTCGAATTCGCTCGAGCCAAGCGCCTGCCCCAGCATGATCAACGAAAGTTCTTTGCGCAGGATGCCAAAGATCAACGGTACACCCACTTCGGAGGGCAGGCCCAGGCTCCAGGTCAACGGGCGGATGAGCAGGTTAATGAACGCAGCCACATGGAAGTAATTGAGCAGCGCCAGCACCGCACTGCCTGCGATCAACACCGGCCAGGCCTCCACCACGAACTCACGCACCCGGAACCAGGCCTTCGAGAAGTTATTCTTCACGGTCGGCACCCGGTACGAAGGCATCTCCAGGATCAACCCCGGTGTGTCTTCCGGCATCAGGTTCGAGAGGATGCGTCCCACCAGGGCGATCACAAACAGGTTGAACAGGAACATTCCCATGGCGGCGACCGACCCCAGATAGAAGGCCACCAATCCAAAGACCACCGCCAGCCGTGCCGCACATGG
>DAOQBX010000391.1:0-2311 GCA_035340155.1 Anaerolineales bacterium
ATCTCCGCCTTGATATAGTCTGCCGTTGCGAGGATCTTTTGGGTGGCCTCAAGATATCCATGCTCGCCCATGGAGGTCAACGCGGCCCAGCAGGCTGCGCTTAACGCGCCGGGGCGGCTGCCTGCGAAGGTCGGCGAAAAATACAACCCGCCGGGCCATTCACTGGCTGTGTAATATTGATAATGGCGCAGTTCCCTGCTGCGATACAGAATGACCGATGTGCCTTTGGCGGCATAGCCGTACTTGTGCGTATCCACCGAAATGGAGGTGACGCCGGGCAGGCGAAAGTCGAAACCGGGCACGTTGTAGCCAAGCCTTTCGGCCCACGGCAGGACGAACCCACCGAGGCAGGCGTCGGTGTGGAAACCAACGTTGTGCTGCCGGGCGAGTTCAGACATCTCTGCGATCGGGTCAATGGCGCCGTGCGGGAAAGAGGGCGCCGAGCCGACGATGACCACTGTGTTGCGGTTGATGGCCCTGCGCACTGCGTTCACATCAGCGCGCGAATTGGCGTCCACCGGCACCTTGACCATCTTGATCCCAAAATACTGGCTGGCCTTGTCGAACGCGGCGTGCGCGGTGACCGGCGCGATCATCTCGGGACGGGTGATGCCCTTCGTATCGCGCGCCCAATCGCGATAGGTCTTCATCGCCAGCATGATGCTTTCCGTGCCGCCAGAGGACAACGTGCCGCAGGCGCTTTCCCCGTTCAACATGGCCGCGGTCATGGAAACGATCTCCGCTTCGAACTTGGTCGTGCTGGGCCATACATCCGCATGCAGGGGATTACTCTGTGAGTTGAGCGCGTAGATCTGGTTGAGAAAGGCGATATGAGTCTCGTCGCCATGATAGACCGCGCCGGAGACGAAACCATCCTTCCATTGCGACTCTTCACGTTCGCGTAGCGACTCCATCTCGTGCAGGATCTCTTCGCGGTCGCGGCCTTTTGCCGGAAGTTTGTCGAAGACGGGGTAACTCCCCTTATAGGGCTTGAGCGAAGACTCCAACCCGGCCATCATCTCATCGTATTCCTTGTCGATCTTCCCACGGATGGAGGGGATGCTCTTCATCCGCTTTTCCACCCACGTCACCATCGGTGCGGGCAGTTTTCCAATATTCTTCATCAAAAAATCTTCGAGGTTCATAAATTCCTGTCTTGGGTATGGATGAGGTTTCTTAAGCGCTGGCGCGGTTCAGCCTTGCGTACATTTTCTTGTTGTTCTCGTAGATCACCAAAAACTCCCGGAACAATTCGTCGTAAAGTTTGCGGTGATCCGGGTTGGGAGTGAAGGTCTTCGCCACCGGTACGCGCGAGCCAATATCGTCATAGCGGATGTATCCCAGCGAGGCGGCTGCCAGCAGGGATGCCCCGCGCAGGTTGGCCTCGATCGGGTCTTTCATCTGGCGCATGGGGCGGTTCAATACATCCGCGTGGATCTGGCACCAGATCTCGGATTTTGCGCCGCCGCCGACCATGTTGATCGCATTGGCCGGTTTGCCGTTGAACTGCTCCACATATTTCAACAACCAGCGCGCATTGTAGGCCACCCCTTCGAACACGGCGCGGATCATGTGTTCGCGGTTGGTGTGCAGCGAGAGATTGAAAAACCCGCCGCGCACGAAGCGATCTTCAACGGGAGTCCGCTCGCCGTACAGCCAGGGCATGTAGATCAGGCCTTCGCTGCCAGCGGAGGTGCGCTGCGCGATTTGGTCAAATATCTGATAGGTATTTTCTGGTTTGGTCGTTTTGAGTTCATCCTGGCTGAAAAAGATATTGTCGCGCAGGTATTGCAGGTTTACGCCCGCACACTCCTGTTCGTTCGTGAGCAGGTACCTGCCCGGAATGGAAGAGGGCAGCGAAGCCATATTGTGGAACAGATCCGTTTTCTTGAAAGGCACATGGCAGGTCATCCACCCTGAGGTCCCGATGTAAAGATGCGCTTCAAAATCCGCCGCCGCTCCAGACCCCACCGCCGCGGAATGAACATCCGGTGAACCCATGATGACCTGCACATCCTCGCGCAACCCCCACTCCTTTGCCACCTTCGGTAGCAGGTTTCCGAGCACCGTGTTGGGCGGGAACAGGTCCGGTAGTTTTTCGCGTTCGATCCCCGAAAGGCGGATCAACCCCTCGTTATAGGCGACGTTCGAAATATTCCGATTGTCCGTGACCCAGTGCAGGATGATCGAATTTGAGGAGGCCGCAAACTTGCCGGTCAGCAACAAGCCGATGTAATCGATGGGTTCCAGGAATTTATACGTGTTTTGATAGATTTCGGGATGGGTATGTTTGAGGTACAGGATGTGAGCG
>DAOQBX010000392.1:0-2303 GCA_035340155.1 Anaerolineales bacterium
ATGGCGCCAACGAGCGTAAGCCCGCCACAAATACAAAATACCAGGACGAATGAAATGATGGTATAGATGATAATGTTCTGCTGATTGGACTTGCCGGTTTTGCCATTGTATTGGGTTGCACAACTCTGGCATTTTACATGGCTGAAGAGCCTGGGGCCGAGCATACCGCCCCACCAGGTATATTGGACCGGTTTTGCATTAGATTGCCCACACTTCGGGCAGGGCATGTGCTGAGTCTGGTCTTGCATGAGATTCTCCTTGAGTGAAATCAGGGCACATGGTAGGTGGGAACCGCTTTTCTGTAAACCTTACTTTTGTATTACGCAGGCGGCAGTCTTCACGTATAATCAGGTTATGAAAACGGAAGCGATCACTCTCCAGGGCAGCGTCAAACGAGTTGTTCATCCTGATATCCTTGGCGAACTGCCGGATGCTTTAAAGGCACTCGGGTTCTCCAAACCCCAGCCTTCCATTGTGGTGGTCGGCGGTGCAGGCGGAATGAGCAGCGATGACATCGCCAAAGTGCAGGGGTTCTTCGAAAAGGAATTGCTTCCATTTGCGCAAAAGATGAAGGCCGTGATCTTCGACGGGGGCACAGACTCAGGGGTGATCGCCGCAGTAGGCCGTGCCTGCGAGGCTGCAAAGATCAAGGACCTGCCGATGGTGGGCGTGGTGGCGCGCGGGATCGAGAATGTTCAAGGGATGCTCGAATCCAACCACTCGCATTTTATTTTCTGCCCCGGCAGCAACTGGGGCGATGAATCAGAATGGATCGCAGCGGCGGCCAGCGCTTTATCCGGCTCCCTGCCAACGGCGGCAGTGCTCATCAACGGCGGACAGATCACCTGGGAGGATGCTCGCTTCAATGTTCATTACGGCCGCCCGGTGTTGATCGCCGAAGGCAGCGGTCGCACCGCGGATGTGATCGCCACCACCAAACTCGGCTTTGGAACCGATGCGAAAGCGCTGGCGCTGATCCGCACGGGCAGGGTCCATGTGGCGAACTTTTTCAAGGATCCGCAACATTTCATCAAGAAAATAAGCGATCTGATGAAATAAAAAATCTCCGAGTGCTGCACTCGGAGATTTTTTATTTATTTCAACTGCGCCTTGATCTTCTCGGCAGTGTCTTTATATGTGGACAACTTATCGCGTTCTTTTTGAACCAACGCGGGCGGAGCCTTTTGGGCGAAGTCACCGTTGAGGAGATTTTCCAAACGTTGAATGTGAGACTCGGCTTCCTTGAGTTCTTTTTCAAGGCGGGTCTTTTCACTGGCGAGGTCTACCATGCCTGCGAGCGGGAGGTAGATCTCCACAGAACCAACCACAAGGGCGGCAGAGTCCGCGGGCTTCTCGGTCAGAGATGCGTGAATGGAGATCAGAGATCCATCGAGCCCGGCGAGCGAAGCAATGACCTTCGATTGCGCTTTCAACAGGTCGGTCTTTTCGCCCGCGGAGAAAGAAGCGGCAATACGCTTGGCAGGCGAGACGTTCTTCTCGGCACGCAGATTGCGGATGGTGCGCACGATCTCTTGAAGCAATTCAAAATCTTCAATGGCTTTTGCTTCCCAGCCTTCAGCGTCGCGGGGTTCGGGCCATTTGGCGGTGATGAGGGCTTCAGACCAATCTGAAGCGATATTCGAGAGCGGAGATTCGAGAATCGCACTCTTCAAGTGTCCCCAGATCTCTTCGGTCACGAATGGAGTGAAGGGATGTAAGAGACGCAGCGCCATGTCGAACACACGTGCAAGCGTATCTGCTGCGCGCGCGGCGCGAGAGCCACCCTCAGCGAGTTCCTGCTTGGCAATTTCCACATACCAGTCGGCAAAGTCTGCCCAGAGGAAATCATAGATCTGTTGACCGGCTTGCCCGTATTGGAAGTTTTGGAATTGGCGTTCCACATCGCGGATGAGGGTTTGCAGACGGGCCCAGATCCAGGAGTCGGCCAGGGTGTAGTCACCCAGTTCGGCACCGGGTTGAAGCGAATTGATCGCGTTGATCACGAAACGTCCGGCGTTCCAGATCTTGTTGGCGAAGTTGCGGTTCGCTTCCACTTTCTTCACAGAAAGATTCATGTCGTTGCCGGGAGTCGCGCCCACCAACAAGGTGAAGCGCAGCGCATCTGTGCCGAGTTCATCCATCACGGTTAGCGGGTCGATCACATTGCCTTTGGTCTTCGACATTTTCTGTCCGTGTTCATCGCGGATGAGACCATGCAGGTACACGGTATGGAACGGAGCCTCGCCGGTGTATTCAAGTCCGCTCATGATCATGCGCGCCACCCAGAAGAACAAAATGTCGTA
>DAOQBX010000393.1:0-2297 GCA_035340155.1 Anaerolineales bacterium
CGCCTTCGGGGCCACGCAGAATTTCTGGCAGGCTCCGATGGACAAGGACCTGTACGACATGGCCTATGAGATCAAACGCAATGTGACCGATACGAACATCAAGAACAAAAGCCAGGCCCTGATGGATGCGCTCAACGGCATCATCCTGCACCAATACCATACCAACGGCTATCCCGACTCCCACGGCGTCACGATCTATTACGTTTCCAGCGCGGCCGGCAAAGATTCAAACTACACGTACTATCGCTCCACCATAGACTTCGCCCTGCAAACCGGCTGGGATGAATTCCTGGACGCGTACGCAAAATAACAATTTAAAAGAAAAGGTCTCGGCAACAATTGCCGAGACCTTTTACTATGAGGACGGTTATGCTTTGATCTTCACCCCTGCCGCGCGGAGTTCTTCAAGCAGGTCTTCGTCTATGCCGTGCATGCGGATGTTGAGGATCTGCGCGAGGGTCAGGTCTTCGCCCAGTTTATTGCGAATATCACGGATGAAACGCGGCGTGACGTGGTGCAAGTGCAGTTCCACTAAATCTTCCACTGCAACATCTTCAAACCCCATCTCATGGACCTCACGCACGAACCGGGCGGTGACATTGTGAGATTTCAACTCTTCGAGCTCTTCGGCGGTGAGGTTCTTCAAACCGGCATCTGCCAGCCCGCGAACGTAGCCGGGCGTCACACCCTGATTACGCAGGTCGATCAATTCATCGACAGCGAGGTCTTTCAGCCCCAATTCCTGCATAGCGGCAATGAATTCGGGGCTGACATCATGGTTGCGCAGTTCAACCAACTGATCCACATCGAGTTCAGCAAAGCCAAGGTTGCGCATTTCCACGATGAACTCCGGTGAGACATCATGGTTGCGCAGTTCAACCAGACCGTCGAGGTCGAAACCGCTCAGGCCAAGGTCACGCAGTTCGGCAATGAACTTGGGTGAGACGTCGTGGTTGTTCAATTCCACCAGGTCGTCCACATCGAAATCCTTGAAGCCGAGGCCGCGCAGCTCGGCCACAAACTTCGGTGAGACGTCGTGAATGGCAAGTTCCACCAGTTCGTCCACATCCAGGTCTTTCAGGCCAAGATCACGGAATTCGGCAATGAATTTGGGTGAGACATCGTGGATGGCGAGTTCGACCAGTTCATCCACATCCAGGTCTCTGAAACCGAGGTTGCGCATTTCCCCTATATATTTGGGCGAAACGCCGTGGTTGTTGAGTTCCTTGATCTCTTCGATATCGAGATCCTTGACGCCCATGTCACGCAGGCCGCCGATGAACTTGGCGGAAACACCCTGCAGGTATAGTTCCACGATCTCATCCACGCTGAGGTCGGTCACACCGACATCGCGCAGGTCGCGTACATAACGCGGGGAAATATCATGGATGCGCAAGTGGATCCACTCCCCTACGCCGTCCGGCTCGACACCCAGCGCCTTCATCTCACGAACGTAATCCGCGGTCAGGTTGTGGATGCTCAGTTCCTGCAAGTCGCTCATGGTGATGTGGTCAATGCCGGCGTCTTTCAAAGCGCCCAGCAGGTCGCGGGTGCGGGCATTTCCGGAAGCGGATGAGTGGGGTGAGCGGGGCGACACCGGTGAAGGCGGGGATACAGGGCTTACCGGCGAAAGCGCGTCGAGCGCAGAGAGGGAAGATAAAGATGCCAGGTGCGATAAATGCGCCAGACCGGGAACCAGTTTCGGCGAGTCCGAAGCGGTGTTTTCCTCCGGCGCTTCTTCCATGGCTTTGAAGAGTTCCTCGGCTTCGTCAGCCGTGATCTTGCCTTCGGCAAGCATATCCAAAACCATTAAGCGTTCTTTGTGTCCATTCATGACTGTTCTCCTTTGAGTTGAGAGAGAAGTTTAGTGGCATCCTGCACGTTGATCTCGCCGCGGCTGAGACGAGCGAGGATCTCCTGCCGGCTGAGCGAGACGTCACTTTCTTTGGGCTCTTCTTCGATTCCCATTTCAGTGATGACCTCGTCCAAACGGCGGCGGATCGTCCAATACGATTCGCTTGTTTCGCGCTCCATCTCTTTGACGTTCCCGCGGTTTCGTACGAAAACCTCGAGGAACTTCAAACTTTCGTTTGAGAGGCGGAAGAAGGGCGAGAGTTCGAACTTGCCCACCACACCCGTGCCACACGAGGTGCAAGTGAGCTGGGTGACGACGAGCGGGGAAGCGCAACTAGGGCAGGATTGAGGAATTTGTGGCATTTGGGGCTCCAATGAACGCATAATAGCAAATATTTTTGTTTAAGTCAATAGTTTTGGTGTAATACAAAATATTTTGGTTT
>DAOQBX010000394.1:0-2286 GCA_035340155.1 Anaerolineales bacterium
ACAGCCAGTTGCGTCTTGCCGAGCCCGCCCATGCCGACCAACGCGCGCTGGTTAATGACCACATCCTTGTCTGTTGCAAAAAGCGCTGAAAGTTCGTCCGTCTGCTCGCTGCGGCCGGTGAAAAATGGGTTGGGTTGAATTGGCAAATACGATCCAGGCGGCAGGTCGCCGGGTTGGGTGGGGGAGGGCGCAGGTTTGGTTAGAAGGGCACGCAGGGCATCCGCGCTGAGGTCAACATTCACTGAAACCTTATTATCATCGCCGCTCACAATGATGGATTGGCTGACATTCCCGCCGATGGCAATGCCTTCTTCCACAGAGATCCTGCCCTCCGTCCATGCCGCGCGCAAAACATCCAAATCCTTTGGATCGACCTTGCCTTTGGCAAGGCGGTCAAGCGCTTCAAAAATCTCCCTGTTATCTGGCATCGTTTTGTCCCTGAAAAGTTTTTAATCAGTGATGAATAGTGCGCTGTCTTTCCAGGCAGTGCGCCGTTCATCGGTGAAGTTTTGCAACAGGAAAATCGCAGCGCTCTTTATGTGTGGGGGAGCGGGCAGGGGCTTAATTCCGAAGGCTATCACAAAATCCACTCTTTTGCTTTCGATAAGTATTATTATCGAAAACATTGACAAACTGATGAAAATTCGTATAATGACCCCATGGCCGAGGCTGAGAACTCCCTTCCCACGATCTCCGATGCGATGAGTCAATACCTGCGCATGGTGGAGCGCGCACGCAGCAAACCCACCATGCTGGCGTACCGGAACGCGCTGCTGATCTTCAGCGAAGTTCTGGAGAAACGTGCGCTCCCACCGCAGGTCACCCCCATTGCAAACCTCACGGAAGAAGCCTTCGCCAAATTCGTGGAGCATCTCAGCACCTACGCCACCGCGACCGAGCAACTCTACCTGCAGGCCGTCAAGGGCTTCTACCTGTTCGCTGATGCGGAAGGCTTTATGGATGTCAACCAATCACGCCTGACCGTGCTCATCCGTCAGCGTTCGCGCCGGCCCGGGACGCGTGTCCCCCAGTTTCCGGCGGAGGATATCGAAGCGCTGCTGGACAAAGTTCAGGATGTCAGCAGCCTGATCGTCACCACCAGCGAAGAAGAGGACGCTCCCAACGTTAAACTACGCGCATACCGCGACCGGGCCTTTCTCATCACCCTGGCCGATACCGGCTTTCGCGTCCATGAGGCCTGTAATCTCCGGCGCGGCGATATTGACTGGAACGAGCAGCGTGCGATCATCATCGGAAAGGGCAATAAACAGGCCGTGGTGCGCTTCACATCACGCTCCCTGCATGCCATCCAGGAATACCTGGCACAGCGCGCCGCATTGGATGGCAATTCCGGCAAGCAGTTGAGTTCCCTACCCCTCTTCGCACGCCACGACAAAGGCGCGGGTAAGAAGGTCAAGCCAATGACGCCCACTACGGGCCGCAACATCGTACGGGAACGGGTGCTGCAATTCCTTGGCAAAGAGATGGCCGGGCGCATCACCCCCCACTCTTTTCGACATTACTTTGTCACCTCGGTACTGCGCGGCACGGGCAACCTGCGTTATGCACAGGAACTGGCGCGGCACAAGAACATTCAGGTCACGCAACGCTACACCCACCTCTCGAATGACGAGTTGGACAAAGCCTTTTATGAAGTTTTTGAGAAACAAAGCAAAAAGAAATAGAAAACGGAATCAAAAAGTGGTCACATTTGTTGTGACCACTTTTTGATTCAAACGCCGCTGCGAGGGTGAAAGCAACCGGAGGAGGTTTCCGTAGCAACGACCTTCTCACTATTTGTAAAATTTGCGGTTCAATTCGATCGCGCCGCGCAGGTCAAGCACTTCCCCGGCGTCCAGGGCGCGGGTCGTGTTCAGCATAACCGCCTGTCCGTGATGGCTTCTGGCGGAGTAGGCCCCGGTCAACCCGACCTGATTGATCAACTCGCCGCCTTTGGCTTTATACGCCGCCGGCACTTCATCCTCGGGAAAGATCGCATGGAACGGACATTCCGGCACACAGGCTCCGCAGTCAATGCAGGTGCTGGCGTCAATGTAAAAAGTTGGCCAGTCTGCAGCGGGCGTCCCGGCATTGATCGATTCAACCGGGCAGACGTCCGAACAGCCGTTGTCGCGCAAGCATAAACTGGTGATCACATGGGTCATGGAAAAATCTCCTTTTGCTTAAAGTCGAATCCGGCCCTTGAAAGTTATTCCTCAAAATGAGATATGGATGAGGATTTTCTAGCGGATAAAAAGGAGAATGGTTTCGCTTCTTTTTTCGACG
>DAOQBX010000395.1:0-2279 GCA_035340155.1 Anaerolineales bacterium
AAACCTCGCAGCCTTCACCAAAGGGCCGCTTGGCATCATCTCTTTCAATCCCGATCTCTTCGATCCGACGGGAGGGGTTGCGGCAGGTGCCATCGCCGCATTGATCTACGGCCAAAGGAAAAAACTCCACTTCTGGAACACATTGGACGCATTAACACCCTTCCTTGCCGTGCTCGTCATCGGCTCGGGACTTAGTCACCTTGCCTCGGGAACCTTCTTCGGTCTCCCCACCAACATTCCCTGGGGGATCCAACTTTGGAATGCTCGACGGCACCCGACTCAGATCTATGAAACCCTCGCTTCTCTCCTAACTTTCGGCTTGCTCTGGCTCTCCAAACCGAATCCACGCCCCGGGGTTTTCTTTCTTTATTTCGCCGCCTTAACCTCCCTATCCCAACTCATCATCCAGGCCTTCCGCGCAGATGGGGTCACCCTCTCCAATGGCTATCACCAGGGGCAGGTCATCGCCTGGGTCACCCTGGCCGTATGTTTCATACTTCTTGAAACAAGACTCTCGAACAAAAAAGTAATGAAGGTCACGGAATAAAAAAAGGTCGGGCAGAGAAAATCCGCCCGGCCTTTTTTTATTGATCAGCCTAATTCCGGCTCGATCAAGCCATAACTGCCGTTGCGCCTGCGGTACAGCACATTGATCTTGCTGGTTTCGGCATTGTAGAAGACAAAGAAATTATCGTGCCCAAGATTTCGCATCTGGATGATGGCCTCATCCTCCATCATCGGATACAGGGTGAATTTTTTGCGCTTGGCGAACAGCGGAGAAAGTTCACCGGTTTCCTCGTCGATAATATCCTCGGCCACTTCTGCGGCAGAACGACCATCACCGCGGTTGTTGTACTTTTTACCCTTATATCGCTCGATCTGGCGTTGCAGATTATCCAATGCCTTATCAAAGGCGGCCAACGCCTCGTCCGAACGTTCCTCTGAGCGCAGGGTAAAGCCTTTCCCAAAAACAGTGATCTGGGCAACGTTGCGGTCATTGGCATCGCGCGCAGCCTTGTAATGCGCCAGTTCCACGCGAGCCTCCTCAATGGAGGGCAGGTAATGATCCAGATTTCCTGCCTTCTTGGAAACATACTCCTCGATCCTGTCGGTCAAACGAATTTGACGTACTTGAACTTCAACTTTATTGGACATGGGAGCTCCTTGTTTGGGTTGTAAATTACGAACAAAACGCGCTACGCATGCCTGAGGCCGTGGCGGGGCAGCGCGCGCGCAACTGTCAATGCAAAGACATCCTTCGCGCCTGCTGAATAGAACGCAGCAGCGCCGGATGATAATGTCGAACCGGTTGTGGAAACATCATCCATGATCAAAACGGTCTTCCCCTGCACCTCCATTCCCACTTGAAACGCTTCATGCACATTCGTACGACGCTCTTCCCTCGACAACCCCACTTGCGAACGCGTCTCTTTTTGACGAACCAGTCCGTTCGGTGCGTATTGGTATCCCAGCGCCAATGCCAGCGGCTTTGCGATCATCGCAACTTGATTATATCCTCTTTCGCGCATCCTCTGTTTTCCCAGTGGAATAGGAACGACAACGTCGATCTTCCAACCCAGTTCCCCAACGAACGGTCTCATTTGAGAAGCCAATGCATCGCCCAGCGAAATATCGCGCCTGTATTTCAACCGATGCAACGCCGGTTGAACCGGTTTTTCGAACACGGCCCACGCCCGCAGGGAACGAAAATGCGGCCTATCCGCAAGGCAGGTATTACATAACCCTGCTTCATCCTGCGGAAGGCCGCACACTTCACAAACCACTCCATTCAAGACCTGAACATTTTTCTGGCAATCTGCGCACCAGCGCGAACCCATCCTGCCGCATCCACCGCAAACGGGAGGGAATATCAGATCCAGAAAACCCCAGAGGGAACGATATAACGTGTACTTTAGATTCGCCAAAACCTGCCTCGCAATAAATGCCAGCAGCTTGATCGAACAATTAATTGATTATTTTACTGGCCGACAAGCGGACCAAAGGCGGACGCGATCTGAAAGCCAGCAGGCGCCATCAGGATGATCATGATCGACGGGAACGTCAGAAGCGCCATTGGGATGATCATCTTCACAGGAGCCTTATGCGCCTCTTCCTCCGCCCGCTGACGACGTTTGATACGCATTTGGTCGGATTGGATTCTCAGCACTTTCGCCAGGCTCACGCCCAAGATCTGGCTCTGGATCACTGCCGCGACAAAACTGGTCAATTCAGGAAGCCCCACGCGGTCAGCCATATCACGCAATGCTTCGCGCTGGGTC
>DAOQBX010000396.1:0-2276 GCA_035340155.1 Anaerolineales bacterium
CCAACGACCCGACCGTGGATGGTGCTGCTGACAGTCTGCCGTTGGGCGGGCTTAAGAATGCTCTCGTCCCACTGGATATGAAGACCGCCTGGGTAAGCGGCGTCATCTACGCGCCGGATACGCTTTACCTCTACCGCACCGATGATGGCGGCGGCAATTGGTCTCAGGTGATCGTGGACCTTTCTGAAAAAGCCACGGGCAGCGAATTGAGTATCACCGCCTTTCAACTTGTCAGCCCCACGGCCGGGTATGTGGCGGTCAATTATTACGAAGATACCTTGCAGACCATGTTATACGTCACGCGCGATGGCGGCCAGACCTGGACGCTGACTCCCACAAACATCCTCAATGGCACAGCGGTTGATTTCGTCTCAGACGCGGATGGTTTCATTTTTGACGGCGAAGGGTTTCAGGTCACGCATGACGCGGGCAGCACCTGGTCTTCCGTAAAACCGGATGTCTCCTTCACTGATTCCTTCATGAGCATGGACTTTGTCAGCCCGCAAGTAGGTTGGGTATTGGCAATGGACTCCAGCACGAGCGCGATCCAACTCTACCGGACGGAAGACGGCGGCCAGACTTGGTCACTGCTCTCTGAATAAAACGCTTCCACTTGGACCCGGTCTCTGCCTGCCGGACCCAAACCTTTATTAACCTGTGAGACCTTTGTCGTTATCCATATTTTGAAGAGGAGAGTAATATGCCCAACCTTGTTCGCGATTGGATGTCCAGCCCTGTTGTTGTTGTCGACCCCGACTCGAGCGTCTCTTATGCCATGACACTGATGCGCCGCCGCAATATCCACAGCGTGGTGGTGGATATCAGCGAAAAGAACCCTTCGTATGGCATCGTAACCACCACCGATATCCGCGACAAGATCGTAGCCGAGGGACGTAACCCTGCGGAGACCCATGTGCGTGAGATCATGTCCGGGCCGATCATCACTGGCAACCCCGAATGGACGCTGGCGGAATGTTCGCGGGTGATGCAGCAGCGAAAAATTCACCACCTGCCCATTGCCGATGAACATGGCACGTTGATCGGCATGATCTCTGCCACGGATATTTTCATGGCGGTGGAAGAACAAGGCTGGAAGGAAGAAAGTTAAAAAGAACCGGGGCGGACATTGTCCGCCCCGGAGGCTTTAACCGACTTTTACTGCCGCCTGCTTCATGTGCGCCAGCACACCAATGAAGCCGTTGATGCGCTGCTGCGAGACCGCTTCCTGTAAGTTCATCGGCAGGTAGAAATCCGCGGGCACTGTGAGGATCTCTTCCAGTTTGCAGCCGTTCAATCCGTTGGTGAGGATGGAGGCCAGCCCGCGCACGGTGGGGGACTGTTTGGGAATATCAAGGTGGAATACAATGCCACCGTCGGGGTCCTTTTCAGCGATGATGAAGACTGGGGTCATGCACTCCGGTACCGGCTCCATTTTTGAGCGCTCTTCCTGAAAGCGCTCCGGCAACTCGGGGAAGGATTCGGCGTAAGCGATCAGCGTCTCAAGTTTTTCCTCGCGTGACATGCTGGCGATGTCATCCACGATCTCTTGAAGTTTGGCAGGTAGGGACATAATAATTTTGTAGAGCGTTTCTGTAGGGGCGACTCATTGAGTCGCCCCTGCCTAATTATTTTTCGATCGGCGCATCCACCAGGTTACCCCATTCGGTCCAGGAACCATCGTAGTTCTTGACCGTGGGATACCCCAGCAGGTATTTCAACACGAACCAGGTCAATGAAGAGCGCTCGCCGATGCGGCAGTAGGCGATGATCTCGCCATCGGACTTGATGTTCCTGCCTTCGTAGAGCGTGCGCAGTTCTTCAGAGGTTTTGAAGGTGGAATCTGACTCATTGACGGCTTGCGCCCAGGGGATGCTGACCGCATCAGGGATGTGGCCGCCACGCGTTGCGCCTTCCTGCGGATAGTTTGGCATGTGCAATAATTCGCCGCTATATTCCTTCGGCGAGCGAACGTCCACCATCGGTTTCTTCGCATCGATCTGCTTGAAGACATCTTCGCGGAAAGCGCGAATGGATTTATCGGCTTCCTTTGCTTTATAGGAAGTTGTGGAAAAAGAAGGGACTTCCTTGACCAATGGGCGCTTTTCCTGCTCCCATTTGGTTCGGCCCCCGTTCATGATTCTGACGTTCTGGTGGCCGTAGTATTGGAAAAGCCAGAGTGCATAACAGGCGAACCAATTGGACTTGTCGCCATAGAACACAACGGTGGTGTCATTGGTAATTCCAAGTTTGGAGCAGATGGATTCGAACTGCTCCTT
>DAOQBX010000397.1:0-2270 GCA_035340155.1 Anaerolineales bacterium
GATTGGGAGATCCACCCGACCCTCGACGAGCATCCGCAAGCTGGCGCGCCCATGCTGCGCGAACGAGGCGTGCCCGAAGAAATCATTCAAGACATCCTGAGCCATGCCGATCATCTCAACATCCCGCGCGACACATTGCGGCGCAAGGCCATCTGCGCCTGCGACGAGGTGACCGGTCTGATCACCGCCGTGGCATTGGTGCGGCCTTCGCGCTCGCTCTACGATCTCGAGGCCAGTTCTGTCAAAAAGAAATGGAAGGACAAGGCTTTCGCCGCCGGGACCAACCGCGAAGAGATGGAACACGCCGCCAAAGACTTCGGCATTGACATCTGGGAGCACGTTGGGAATGTGATCCTGGCAATGAGAAAGATCGCTCCAGAACTGGATCTGGTGGGGAATATCCAGAAGTAATAAAATACCTGTAATAGAGGCTGTGACCACTCAAGTTAAGGATAAATTATTGGTAATATTTCCAAGGAGTATTTATGTTCCAAAAAACATGCTTTATCGTTATTCTTGGATTAACATTTCTCACCGCCTGCCAAGGTACATTACAAAGCACCACGAATACGCCAGCCGCTCCTGCCGCATCCCTAGCAGAGACGCTTACATCCAATGAAAGAGCACGTAATTACCTTCTACATGTCCCGCCATCATACAGGTCAGATAAGCCCTCTCCACTTGTGATAGATTTCCATGGATATGGTTCAAGTCCAAACGACGAGGAGATCCTGACCGGGATGTCCGTAAAGGCGGATGAATCCGGATTTATCGTTGCCTATCCTGATGGACTTGATTCCGCCTGGCAAGTGGGTCCCGGTTCTGGTGGCGAAGCAGACCTGCAATTCATCCGCGACTTGATCACATCAATTGAGAAAAAATACAACATCGATACAAAGCGAGTCTACGCAACCGGCATTTCCAATGGCGGGGGGATGGTTAACTGGGTCGGTTGTAACCTAGCAGATATGGTAGCCGCCATTGCACCTGACTCCGGGGGATATAACTTCTGGCAGGATTGTCATCCATCCCGTCCCGTTCCAGTATTAGCATTCCACGGATTGGACGATCACATCATCCCCTATTCAGGCGATACACCAGAGGCCGCATCGCCACCTATCGAAGTTTGGGCCTCTGCCTGGGCGGAACGAAATGGGTGTTCAACTTCCCCATCTGTTACGACTCCGGTGGATACAGTCACTGTACAAACATGGTCCAATTGCATAAATAATGCCGACGTAATACTTTATACACTTGCTAACCATGGGCATTCCTGGCCCGGCTCAGCAACAGGCGTTGCATATGAAACTACTTCGCAAGCTGTGCGCGCGACCGATCTGATATGGGATTTTTTCAAAGTCCATCCGATGCCATAATCTTAAGAAATAAAAAGCATCCGGGTTTTTGATTGATCCCGGATGCTTTTTATTATTTCTTTTTCTTTTTGGCCGATTTTGCCTTCACGGCTTTCGGCTTCGCTTTCGCGGCAAGTTTGGCAGTCTTTTTGGCAGGGGACTCTTTCTTACTTTCCTTTTTCTTCTCTTCCACCACCTTGACGAACCGCTCCACTGTCCAGCCTACGTTGACGGAGGTGACCGTTTCGCCGGGTTTCACTTCCGCCACGAGGTCGCCTTTGGATGAAGCGCGTTTGCGGACAGCGGCCGCATCCAACCGGGTGGATTTCGGCGCGCCCTTGCTCATGTGGATGGTGGCCATGTAGTTCGGCTTTCCGCTGGCAACCGCGGCGAGGGCCGTCTTGCCGGGCAGGTCCCATGCGACCACACCCTTGCCGTACCGTCCCTGCACGGGGAATTCCTTCTGGTCCACGCGCTTGGCCTTGCCGTCGCCGGTCACGATGAAGATCTCGCCTTCCGCAGGCAGGATCTCCGCACCGACCACTTCATCCTTGTCTTCGAGTTTCATGCCGTTCACACCCGCCGCCACGAGGCCCATCGGGCGCACATCATCTTCCTTGAAACGGATCGCCATACCGCCCGCCGTGACGAGCAGGACTTCCTTCCTGCCATCCGTCAGCCCCACCCAGCCGAGGCGGTCGCCTTCGTTGACGCGCGCCAGCACAAAAGTCTGTGAAGAGGGGCCGGGCAGTTCGGTGACGAGACTCTTCTTGAGCATGCCGAAGCGCGTCACAGTGATGACGCAAGTCTCCTCGCCCAACGCGGATTTATTGGCGGGCAGCGCGAAGACCGCCGCGAGCGCGTCTGTGTCGCTCAACGGCGAGACGCGATGCCACGGCACGCCCTGGCTTAGTT
>DAOQBX010000398.1:0-2238 GCA_035340155.1 Anaerolineales bacterium
GGGATTTCGGGTCAAGCAGCAGCGCATCACAAACGACGTTGGACCTGACGCCCTTCGCGCCTTTGTACACTTTGAGCAAACCACGATAGGAAGCACGTCCGCCCGCCTTGCTGATGGACTTGGACGTGATCTTGCTGGTGGTGTTCGGCGCGAAGTGAACCATCTTGGAGCCGGCATCCTGGATCTGGCCCTTGTTGGCAAATGCCATCGAAAGCATTTCACCGTGAGCGCCAGGTTCCATCAAATAACAGGACGGATATTTCATCGTGATCTTCGAGCCGAGGTTGGCATCGACCCATTCGTGGGTGCCGTTCTCAAAGACCTTGGCGCGCTGGGTCACAAGGTTGTACACATTGGTCGACCAGTTCTGAATGGTCGAATAACGAGAGCGCGCGCCTTTCTTGACAATGATCTCGATCACACCGGAGTGGAACGAGTCGGTGGTGTATTGCGGAGCGGTACAGCCTTCGACATAATGCACCTGTGCGCCTTCGTCCACGATGATGAGCGTGCGCTCGAACTGACCGACATTGGCGGTGTTCAAACGGAAATAGGCCTGAAGCGGAAGGTCAACCTTCACGCCCTTCGGCACATATACGAACGAACCACCCGACCACACGGCCGAGTTGAGCGCTGCGAATTTGTTATCTTCGACCGGGATGACCGTGCCAAAATATTCACGGAACAAATCGGGGTGCTGTTTCAAGCCGTCTTCAATGGACAGGAAGATGACACCCTGCTTTTCGAGATGCTCCTGAATGGAGTGATAGACCATCTCGGATTCATATTGCGCGCCAACGCCCGCGAGGAACTTGCGTTCGGCTTCAGGGATGCCGAGTTTATCGAAGGTGCGCTTGATGTCATCGGGTACGTCGTCCCAGGATTTTTCGCTTTTCTCGGTCGGCTTGACGTAGTAGTAAATATTGTCGAGGTCGAGTTCTTTTAACTCGGGTCCCCAATTCGGCATGGGCCGCTTCATGAAATGATCGAGCGCCTTGAGGCGGAAGTCGAGCATCCACTGAGGCTCCTGCTTCATGCGGGAGATCTGCTCGACCACTTCACGGTCGAGGCCTTTGCGGGATTTGAAGGTGTAGTAGTCGTCGCGGTCGTGGAAACCGTACTTGTACTCACCGATCTCATCTAAAATTTTTGCATCTTCAGACATGGTATCTCCAGTGAGTAGATATCGAGATTAGATAATTAGTAAAACGATCTTCTATTCTCTACTATCTGCTCTTAAGCAGTCTCTTCTGCGGTCTTCTCGCGCAGCCAGTCGTAGCCGTGCTCTTCGAGGTGCAGGGCCAGGTCGGGTCCGCCGGATTCGACGATGCGTCCGCCCATCATGACATGCACGAACTGCGGTTTGATGTAGTTCAACAGGCGTTGATAATGTGTGATGACCAGCACCCCAAGTTCGGGGCCGGAAAGAGCGTTGACGCCTTCGGAAACGATGCGCAGCGCGTCGATATCCAGGCCGGAGTCGGTTTCATCCAGGATGGCGAAGCGAGGCTGGAGGGTGGCCATCTGCAAGATCTCGGCGCGCTTCTTCTCACCGCCTGAGAAACCGTCATTCAAGTAGCGGCCAGCAAAGGCTTGATCCATCTTGAGCATGGCCATCTTTTCCTTTAACATCTTGCGGAATTCGGGAATGGGCATGCCTTTGTCTTCGGGGTTCTCAGCGCGGCGGCGGGAATTGATGGCCGAGCGCAGGAAGTTCGCCACGGTCACACCGGGGATGGCAACCGGGTATTGAAACGCAAGGAACATCCCGGCACGGGAGCGTTCGTCGGGTTCCATTTCGAGGACGTTCTCTCCGTCGATCAGCACTTCCCCGCTGGCGACGGTGTAGTTGGGGTGGCCCATGAGCGTGTACGCCAGGGTGGACTTGCCCGTTCCGTTCGGCCCCATGATGGCGTGCGTTTCACCCTGTTTGAGGGTGAGGGTCAGGCCCTTGAGGATCTCTTTATCCTCGATGCTGACATGCAGGTCTTTGATCTCTAACTGCGACATTCGTTTTACTCCTACAAATTAAGCCATTCCTGGCGTTTTTATCAATCGGGCGGCATTATAGCAAAGGGAGATGGATTTGTCAATATTTATGATATTATTCTAGTATATTCGGTTGAAATCTATATAAAAACTTAATAATGCAGGATAGGCGAACCAGCAGGAGATTATTATGTCCTTAAGAAAACCTTTAGAAAAACGGTTAATAACATTTCTTGCAACAATTTTTTT
>DAOQBX010000399.1:0-2224 GCA_035340155.1 Anaerolineales bacterium
GATGAAGATCATCAGGCCGGGGAAGATGGCCGTCCACGGGGCGGTGGTCATCTGGCTTTGGGTGTTGGAGAGCATGTTGCCCCAGGTGGGGGTGGGAAGTTGCACGCCAAAGCCGAGGTAGGAAAGTCCGCTTTCGCTGATGATGGCGCCTGCCAGGCCGAGCGTGGCCGAGACGATGATGGGGCTGGCGATGTTGGGCAGAATGCCGAGGTAGAGCACACGCGAGTCTGAGCCGCCCAAGGCGCGGCTGGCCTGAATGAATTCGCGTTCGCGCAACTCAAGGGTGGAGGCGCGCACAAGCCGGGCGGTTCCCATCCACGAGAGTGCGCCAATGACGAGCGAGATCGGCAGGAAGGAGCCCGGTTTGAGGAAGGGCAGGTCGAGCGTGCGCAGGAACATGCCGAGGGCGATCAGGATGAACAGGCTCGGTATGGACATGAAGATCTCGGTGAAGCGCATGAGGACCGCGTCGACCCAGCCGCCGTAATAGCCGGAAACCAGCCCGATGACGGAGCCCAGCACGATGGAGACGCCCATGGCGAGCAGGCCTACTGAAAGCGAGATGCGGCCGCCGTAGAGTACGCGGGCGAACATGTCGCGCCCGAGGTCATCGGTGCCCATCCAATGTTCGGCGGAGGGCGGCTTGAAGCGGTTGAGCAGGTCCTGTTTCATCGGGTCGGTGGAGATGAGCGGTGCGAACACCACCAATAGCACCATGATCAGGGTGATGATGCCGCCGATGAGTGCCATGCGATGTTTGCGGAAACGCACCCAGAAGAACATGAAGAGCGATTGTTCGCGCAGGGTGCGGGGATTTTCGGAGAGGGGGGCGGTGTTCATATTACGATAACCGGATGCGTGGGTCGAGCGCTGCGTAAATGAAATCCACCAGCAGGTTCGAGCCGATGATGAGGGCGGATTCGATCATCAGGACCGCCATGACGAGAGGGTAGTCGGTCTTTAGCGCCGCGTTGAAGTAGAGGCGCCCGACCCCTGGCCAGGCGAAGATGGTCTCTGTGAAGAGTGCACCGCCGAAGAGCGAGGGCAGGTCGAGCGCGACTAAAGTAACAAGAGGGATGATGGCATTGCGCAGCGCATGTTTGTAGATGACAAGGCGTTCTCCCGCTCCCTTGGCGCGCGCCGTGCGGACATAATCTTCATTGATGACATCCAGCATGGCGGAGCGCAGGTAACGCATGTACCCGGCGGCGGAAACGAAGGTGAGCATGGAGACCGGCAGGATGAGATGCTTGATGCGGTCTGCAATGGAAAAATCCGCGCCGAGGGTGTACATGCCCGAGCCGGGGAGAAGCGGTTTTCCATCCGCGCCTTTAAGGGTGACGGCGAAAATGATGATAAGCAAAAGCCCGAACCAGAACACCGGCAGGGATTGTCCTGCAAAGGCCAGCGTGGTCGAGATGTGGTCGAACCAGGTGTACTGCTTCACCGCCGAGAGGATGCCCAGGGGAATGGCGACCAGCAGTGTGGCGACCAGCATGATGCTCATCAGCAGCAGGGTGTTCGGCAGGCGGTCGGCGATCTCTTCCAGCGCGGGGCGTTTGGTGATGAGCGAATTGCCCCAGTCGCCTTGCAGCATGTTGCCCAGCCATTTGGCATAACGCACCGGGATGGGATCGTCCAGCCCGAACTTGGCACGGATGCGGGCGATGTCTTCGGGGGTGTAATCTGCCCGCTCGATGTATACGCTCATGAATCCGCCGGGAACGGAGGAGATCAATCCGTACAGGATCATGCTGATGACGAGCAGGGTGAAGATGGATTGCAGAATTCGGCGGGTGAAGTAGATGGTCATAAGGGAGGCTTGCCCGAAAAAGAATTGTGCCCCTTCCCCAGAGCGGAGAAGGGGCAATTGAATTTATACCTTACGGTTGTTGCAGAGTCCAGTTCGCAGCATCCCAGGCGAAGTCCACGAAGGTTGGGGAGATCTTCAGACCCTGGAATTCGTTGCGGTGTCCCACGATGGAGAGACGCTCGTACAGGTAGATGCGCGGCAGGTCGGCGTTGACCTGAGTGACCACGTTGCAATACAGTTCCTTGCGGCGGGCCAGGTCGGTGATGGTGGAGGCTTCGTCGAGCCAGGTATCCACGTCGGCGTTGATGTAGCGGCTGAAGTTCGCGCCGGTACCTTCGTTATCCGTAGTGGGGATCTCAGAGCTGTGGAAGCTGGAGTACAGGTGGCTATCCGGGTCGGTGGAAGGACCGG
>DAOQBX010000400.1:0-2223 GCA_035340155.1 Anaerolineales bacterium
GGGAGCAGGACTCATAACGGTCGCCGAGAGCGGCAGGGAAGACATAGCCCAACTGGTCGTCACCCGCATTCGGGTCGGCTTGAAGCGCTTTGTCTGTTTCCCCGAAGAAGGCGATCCAATTGTTCACTCCGCCTTCGAGGATGTACACATTCGCCACACTGGAGGCGGAAAGTATCTTCCAGGCTTGGACCGCATCTGTCTCGTCATTGCTCATGACGATGAAAACTGTATTCGCGGGCGGTTCGGTCAGCAAAACGGGGATAACCTCGTCCATGCGCGCAAGCGGAACGTTGACCGCATCTTCGATGTGATAGAGGTTGTAGTCCGCTTCGGAACGGACATCCAGGTAAACAGGGTTCATGGCCTGGTTGTACTTGGCCTTGAAAGCCTCTGCGGGCGTGATGAAGACAAGGCGGTTGGAGAGCATTTCATCTGCCGAGTAAACAAGGGTGTTGACGATCGGGTCGGCATTTAGCTGAGGGATGGTTTCTGTGCGGGTGAATTTAAGTTTGTTGTATTTATCAGTAAGGGTGGGAGAGCCGATGAGGACTACCGCCACGGCAATGACGAAGAGAGCGCCAGCCCCGGCGATACGGAGTTTGGGCTCTGTGCTTAAATCCTTTTTGCCAAAGATGCGTTCCAGTTGTTCCGCACCCCAGAACATGAAGAGTGCCATTAGAACGACCAGCAAAACGACCACACCAATGGGAAGATTGAAGACCTGGTCCAGGGTGACGCGGCCGAAATATCCCGAGTTAGTGTACCAACCGTCAAAATATTGCTCGGTTTCACCGAAGAGGAAGGCTCCAACGAAGCCGCCGAGCATGAACAGCATCCCGTCGATCTTGCCGGTGGAGGCGGAGGCGAGGGAAGTGGTTGGGCAAAAGCCGCCGATAATGAAGCCGACGCCCATGATCAAACCACCAAGAATACCGGAGGAAAGGTAAGTGGGGTTCACCCAAACCTGATTGAAGTTCAGGATGCCCAATCCGACCGCGCCGAAGAGAAGCACCATGGCAGTGACGATCGCCGTGAACATAACCTTGAGTACGGTCATTTCAGTGAAGTAGAACTGTGCGGCCAGTTTGCGCGAGTCGCCGAAGCCGGACATTTCAAGAGTAAAGCCGAAGGCAAAACCGATCAACCCAAAGACCACGTAGGTCCAGGGGTTGGATGCACTGACTGCGACAAATTGAGGAAGTGGGAATTGCATGGCAGTCTCCTAGTTCCATAACTTTCTAACAAAATAGGCCAGAGCATATGCGCCGCCAAAAATGGCGAACATAATGACCCATGAGCCTGCTGCGAGGGTTGTTCCGCCGCTGAGCGCCTGGCCGGAAGTACATCCGCGGGCCATGCGGGCACCATAAAGGAAGATGACACCACCAAGGAAGGCCATCAACCAGCGGGTGCGGTTGGTGATGTTGGGACCTTTGGTCGTTTCGAGTTTGACGCGGCGGCCAAACATGCCTGAAGTAAAGCCACCGAGTAGGGCGCCGAAATAGACCGGTACAATCCAATCATCCAACGGATTTTTGTCGCCGCCTGCAAGTTTGAGCAAATAGGGTGTGCGGTCTACGTGTGCAGGTGCGATCTGGTCTTCCACCGCGGTTACGAAGCGGCTGGTCGCGCCGGATGAACCCAGCCCGTTCCCCGTGAGGAGAAGCGCCAGGAAGAGCACGATCCCCAGTACCATTCCGCCAAAATAGGGATGAACGAAGGGTTTAGGCGTTTGTGTGATAAGCGGTTTTTTTGTTTGAACAGTCATGGTTTACTCCATTATTTTCATCTGCACTGTGAGAGATGATAAGCGCCCCACAGCGCAGATGAAAACATTATTATTTCTTCACCTCTTTTGGAGATTCGTCCTCATGTACTTCCACTTCTTCATAGCCGGTGATCATGGCGCGGGTGGCTTCGAAGGGTGTTGCACCGGTGGTGGTCATATAAACATGTACGAGAATGAAGGTTGCGAACAGCCAGGCTACCAGGGAGTGGAACGGCGCGAGGAGGGGCAGTCCGCCCAGCGCATTGGCGAAGGCTGGGAATTTTTGCACACTCCACATTAGCGCGCCCGTGATGATCTGAAGCGGGAGCAACAGATTCAAGATCGCGAAATACGTCGCTTTTTGGATCGGATTCATGCGGCTGTCGGGCATTTTCTCGAAAGGATGCGCATCGCCCTTGAAAATGCCATTGATGTAGTACTTGGCCTGCACGATG
>DAOQBX010000401.1:0-2210 GCA_035340155.1 Anaerolineales bacterium
ACTGGGCGAAAAGGTCACCGTCAGCACCTTGAATGCCGATGGGGTGGTGACCGCTCTCGGTGAGTCGGATGCGGAGGTGCAGATCGGGACGATCCGCGTGCGGGCGAAGATGTCTGAATTGCTCCGGCGCAATGGCGAGCCTGCTTCCGAGCCGAAGAAAGCGGATGGCGGCAGGAAGCCAGCCGCGTCGTCCACGGTCAACCGGCCATCGGCCACATCCCCCGGCATGGAAGTGGACCTGCGCGGGTTGATGTCTGAGGATGCGCTCGACAAAATGGAGCGTTACCTGGAGCAGGCCTATCTGGCGGGGCTGCCGTGGGTGCGCATCATTCACGGCAAAGGGACGGGCAAGCTGCGGCAGGCGGTGCGCGACGCCCTGCGCGGACATGCCTATGTCAAGTCCTTTGAGGAGGGCGCTCATACCGAAGGCGGCGAAGGCGTGACCGTTGCAAAATTGAACCCGAGTTAATTCATTCCCCAATTTGGGTGATGCGGCCAGACTTCCGAAGTCCCTATTTTGACTATATAATCTTTAAACCATAAAGGGAGCCGCTTATGTCCATTGACGATGCCATTCAAAAAATGACAGACCTTATCAAGGCTGCGTGTGCCAGTGCAGAAGTGAAGTCGGCGAAGATGTCGGATGAAGAAGCGCGGCTTTCGGTGTATGCGCCTGCGGGGGAGATGCAGAAGATCAAGGATGCGACCTTTCAGCCCGCCATTGAGATGTTGAATTCGGACGGCATGGATGTGCAGGTCTTTGTCTATGACAAGGACGCGCCGCCTTTGAAAGGATGAAGGTGGCATGACCATTGTATTAAGCCCGCGGGAAAATCAGGTGGTGGAGTTGCTTTTAATGGGTAAAAGCAACAAGCAGATCGCGTTGTCCCTTGGAATTTCTGAACGGACCGTTGAATTTCACCTGAAAAATATTTACATCAAAATGCAGGTGACGTCACGAGTGGAGTTGATCCTTAATCTGGACAAGCGCACAGGGGAGATTTCCGGCAACCTCGTGGAATCCACAGTTGTTTTGGGTGATGAAAAACTCGATAATGACAGCCAATACGCTCGAATGCGAGCGGCACAATCCTGGAGAAACCTGGTTTCTCTCATAAGAAAAGAGGCTGCCATGACGATCAAAATTTCTTTCGAAGATCTGGAAACTTACCTGAAAAATCATCCCATCCTGTTTAGTCTGTTGGTGCTTTCTGTCACCGGTTTGGTGCTCAGAGTTATCTTGTTCGATCTGGGGTTGTATTTCTGGGGATCTTATCTCTTATTGGAGGTTTTACTCGTTTTGGGAAGTTTGCGATTTGGCGAACTACTGAAATATAAAAAACCCTTTCATCCGCTGTTGATTGTGTTTACAGCGCTATCCATTCCAATCGCTGCCTGGGGATTTGATCAGATATATTTGCTGATTGTCCTTCCGTATATTGGAGTCGCGACTATCTCAATCCCTGCTATTCATGCTGCCGCTGAATGGCTGATTTCCGCGGAAGGCACACCCTGCCTTTCCACAAATTTAAGCATAACATCGAACGCGCCATTGTATATTGCAATGGCTGAGATGCTGATGGTCTTTTTGTTAAGCAGAACATTTGGAAAGCCTGCCGGGGGGCAATTTGCCACAGCGTAAATTTATATCATTTTCCACACGGGCGATTTTTTTCGCCCGTGTTTTTTTACCTTCCCGTTGCCACGCGCCAGACGATGTTGAGGGCTTCGAGGCCGGTCGTGCGGTGGATCTCCTTGGCCGCATCATTGAGGTAGATCGCGCCCTGGTCCTCCCGTCCCGTCATGACGTACAGACCACGGTCCGGCAGGCCGGAGACCGCAGCCCAAAAATTCCAGAGCGGCAGGTTGAACTTGGTGGAAAGCACATAAATATCGAAGTTGACACGATTGTCGAGTTCGCGGTTGTCCGCTTTGGTGGCGAGGATCGGGACCACTCCCTGCAACAATAACTGTGAAATGATGGTATTCAGGTATTCGCGGTTGCGCGATTCAAAGTGCGTGCCGATCTGGATGATGACGAAGGACGGGCGATGGATGCGTAGTTCGCAGGAGACCGGGGTCTCGCCGGATTGGCATCCGTATTCGCCGCGATGCCACTGGTCCCAGAGCAAGGCGCCGGGAGTGGTGCCATCCTGTGCGGTGGGACTCTCGCGGTTGAACGAGCCCTGGAATTGCTGGACCACCTCCTG
>DAOQBX010000402.1:0-2210 GCA_035340155.1 Anaerolineales bacterium
CGCGGCAGGATTATGAAAAAGAGAAGTTCGACGAGGATAACTGGCTGAAATACATCAAAGGCAAGTTCTTGTTATTGATGCATTCCCTTTTCTGGCCGCTTTCGGATATTGTGCTAGGCGCACAGATGCTGTTTGGCTTTGTTTACGCCGCCCTTATGGCCATCAACGGTGAGATCTCTCTCGGCGATTATGTGGCTTATGTCGGGCTGGTGGTCTGGTTGATCTTCCCCATCCGCAACCTGGGACGTGTGATCGTGCAAACCTCGACCGGGATGGTCTCGTATCAGCGTTTGATGGACATCACCAAACAGGCGCGGGAAGATCTGGATGGCGGCCGGGTCCTGCCGGCAGGTCCGGTGAGAGGCGAGATCGAGTTCAAAAACGTCTCGTTCATGTATTCCGATGGGACGCATGATGTCATCAAGGATATTTCGTTCCACATCCGGCCGGGGCAATCCATTGCCCTGCTCGGTTCCACGGGGTCTGGAAAGACCTCGCTGGTGAATCTGTTGCCGCGCTTCCATGAGTATACCGGCGGAGAGATCCTGCTTGACGGCGAGGACCTGAAGGAATATCCGCGCAAATACCTGCGCGAGCAGATCGGTATTGTGCAGCAGGAGCCTTTCCTGTTCAGCCGTTCGATCCGCGAGAACATTTTGTACGGCGTGGGCCGCAGTGTAACGCAGGAAGAGATCGAGGCGGCCGCCAAAGCCGCCGCTGTGCATGACGTCATTCTGGGATTCCCGGACGGGTACAACACCATCGTCGGTGAGAAGGGCGTGACCCTCTCCGGCGGACAGAAGCAGCGTGTGACCATCGCCCGCACGATCCTGAAGAATCCACGCATCCTGATCCTCGATGACTCCACCTCGGCGGTGGACACCGAGACCGAAGCATCCATTCGGGAGGCATTGAACAACCTGATGGAAGAGCGCACGACCTTCATTATCGCGCACCGCATCCAGTCGGTGATGAATGCCGACCTGATCCTGGTGTTGGATAAAGGCCGGGTTGTACAGCAAGGCACCCATCATGAACTGCTCGGCGAACCGGAAGGCATGTATCGTCGAATCTACGATATCCAGACGCGGATCGACGAAGAATTAGAGAATGAGATCGCGAGAGCGAATTAGTAGCATGTCATCCCTGTGTTCGGTGCATGGAAGAGCCAAAACGCGGCTCACAATGGCATGTAACGGAGAATGAAAAATGTCAGATGAATTATACGAACTCGAAGAAGAGGAACATACCTCACAGATCACCGCCCCGGTCTTCTGGCGGATCATGGGCATCATCAAGCCGCATTGGAAGTGGGTGCTGGGCTTTCTCATCACCATCGGGCTGGTCTCGGGGTTGGATGCGTACTTTACCTACCTGAACAAGCAAATTGTGGACCAGGGCATCAACCTTGGCAACACGGCCGTGCTGGGACGCATTGCGTGGATCTACGGGTCGTTGCTGCTGTTGCAGTCGGGGTTCGTGTTCACGTTCATTTACCTGGCCGGGGTGCTGGGCGAGCGGGTGCAATATGACCTGCGCAAACTGCTCTTCAACCACTTGCAGGACCTGTCGCTTTCGTACTATGCCCAAAACGCGGTGGGACGCCTGATCGCGCGGGTGACCTCGGATACGGGGCGCGTCTCGGAACTGGTGACATGGGGCATTGTGGACAGCACCTGGGCGATGATGAACATCATCACTTCGGTGACCTTCATGGCCATCATCAACTGGCGGCTGGCGCTGATCGTTTCGTTGATCCTGCCGGTGATGATCTTTGTGGCGAACAAGTTCCAGAAGTATATCTTGGTGGAATTCCGCACCACGCGCCGCACGAACTCGAAGATCACGGGCGCGTACAACGAGAATATTCAAGGAGTGCGCGTGGTGAAGGCCCTCGGACGCGAGGACGCCAACCTGGTCGAATTCCAGAACCTGACCACCACCATGTACCGCTCCTCCTACCGCGCAGCCTGGCTCTCGGCGCTCTTCCTCCCCACCGTGCAGATCGTCGCGGCCATTGCGTTGGGCGCCATCGTCTGGTACGGCGGGATCCAGATCCAGGTGGGGCTCATCACCATCGGCGGGATCCAGGCTTTCGTCTCGTACCTGACCTTCATGATGTGGCCGGTGCAGGACCTGGCGCGCGTCTATTCGGAGATGCAGCACAGCATTGCCTCAGCGGAGAGAATCTTCAAATTGGTGGACACCCC
>DAOQBX010000403.1:0-2203 GCA_035340155.1 Anaerolineales bacterium
ATTCTGCCGGATTCCGGTTCGCGCTATCTCTCAAAATTCTATGATGATAAATGGATGCGCGAGTTCGGTTTCCTTTCGATGGAATTCGGTGAAACGGCTCTGGGCGACCTGCTGATTGCGAAGCCGAACAAGGCCTTGATCACCGCGACGATCGGGGATTCCATCCGCAAAGTGGTTTCGGTGATGCACCAGAATGCAGTTTCCCAGATGCCCGTTGTCGGCGGAGATGGATCGCTTGTGGGTCTCATCGAAGAAGTGGACCTGCTCAATCACATGCTGGATCGGCATGATCACAGTCACGATGAAAAGATCGATGCCTTGGTGCAGAATGCGGGCGCGGTCTTTCCACCGGAGACGCCGCTGGAGGAATCCATGCCTTCTCTCACGGCGGGCTATGCCCTGATCGTGGTGGAGAATAGCAAGCCGGTCGGCATCCTGACGAAGATCGATGTGTTGGATTATGTGGCGGGAAAGATCTAATATAGAGTTGGCCATCAAAAACGGAGAAGAAATTCTCCGTTTTTGATTTAAAGGCTTTACAAAATCTTTAAGTTCTTTTCCCTGACGTACGATAAACTTTCACTCATAAATAAAAAACTGGAGTGTTGTAATGAAAAAATATTTAGCCTTTTTAACCGCGATTCTGTTGGCAGGCTGTGGATCGCAAACTTCGTTCCCGATGATGGGCGGCGGGGATTCAGGGATGATGCAGCGCCATCATGCGCAGGTTCCTTCTGAATACGCAGGAATGACCTCGCCGGAGGTCACGGACGAATCTTTGGTTCGCGGCGCAGATGTATACAAGACGAACTGTATTTCCTGCCATGGCGAAACTGGGTTGGGGGATGGCCCGGCTGGAGCGGCATTGGAGCCACGGCCGGCCGAGATCGCCCATTCCACTCAAATGCTGGCAGATGATCTTTTGTTCTATCGTGTAAGTGAGGGCGGGGTTCCATTTCAAACCGCCATGCCAGCCTGGAAAGGAGTACTGACCGAGGAACAGATCTGGGATGTGCTTGCCTATGTTCGCACCTTGGGGACAGGGAATTCCGAACAGATCAATCAGATGCGGGCCCAACAGCAGGATGCCATGCTTGCTGAAGCCTTGGGTCAGGACGCCATTACTCAAGAACAGGCAGATACCTTCCGCACAGTACACACGGCTCTGGAGGATTATATGTCTTCCAATTCAATGCAAGGGGATATGACAGAGCGCGAGAACGCGGCCCTGGCTGCACTGGTGGAATCTGGGCAGGTTACTCAAGAGCAAGTGGATGAGTTCCAGGTTGTACATGCCATTTTGGCTTCGGGTGGCTTCATGCCCTGATGATGGTCTTTTATACACACCTACTTGAAATAGAACATAATTTCTAGTATAATTGGATAAGTATTATCTGATTAACAAAGGAGATTGATATGGATTTTAGTTCTATTAACTGGTTGGCTGTTGTTGCATGTGTGGTGGCAAGCATGGTTATTGGTGGAGTCTGGTTTGGCCCGAAGACCTTCTTCCCGGCCTGGTGGAAAGCCGTTGGCAAAACAGGCGAACCGACCATGGGTGGTTCGTCGGAAACGCCTGGCGCATCCCTTGGCATGGGGCTGGTGTGGGGCGGAGTCGTTCTGGCCTCCTTCATCCAGGCTGTGTTCATGTCGCTCATGGTCAACGCCATGGGGAGTATGTCGGGTGGTGCCACTCTTGGTTCAGGCGCCCTGGCCGGTTTTTTATTGTGGCTCGGCTTTGTAGGGCCTTCCAGCCTCACCAATAAGTTGTTTGCCGACCGTTTAAAGGCGTGGGTGCTTGAACAGGGAAACCACCTGATTAACTTTGTGGTGATGGGCGCGATCATCGGCGCCTGGCCCAAATAGCATAGCAACTCTTATAGTTCGAAAAGAATGACCGGGTACAATGAGCGGATGGTGAAAACCATCCGCTTTTGATTGGAGGAAGTATGATTCGACCGTATCGTGATGAAGACTTTGAGACTGTGGCTACATTCTGGTTTGAAGCCGTTCAAGCCGCCGAACCGGAATTGGTTCAGCGTATGGGCTATGAGTTCCAGGGCGCGCGCGAATACTTCAAAACTGTTGTCGCTGAAAACCAGATGTGGGTCTATGAACTGGATGGCGTACCGGTTGGCTTTCTCGGAATTCAAGGCGAATATATTGACCGCCTTTATGTGAATCCCAACTTTCATCGGCGGGG
>DAOQBX010000404.1:0-2202 GCA_035340155.1 Anaerolineales bacterium
GCCATCGAACGGATGAACACATTCATGTCACCGGAGAGATCACGCATACGCACCCGATCACCAAGCACCGCGCCACCCGTAAATGGACTGGATGGATCCACAGCCACGATGGCAATGCGCTTGTCTTCATTTTTGCGATAATACAACGCCAGCTGGTTCACCAGAGACGATTTGCCCGTGCCCGGCGCGCCCGTCACCCCGATAAGGTGCGCCCTGCCTGTATGTGGGAACAACTCGATCAATGCCTCACGGCCTTCGGTCGAATCGTTCTCCACTTTTGTCAGCAAACGCGCCAATGCCAGACGGTCGCCGTTGAGAAGGGCTTGGGAAAGGCTCATTAATAAATACGTGTTCCTATCTTATCGCTTGCTTCATGATTAAGTAAATTTTTTACCGAAACTTATTTGAGAAGAAGGAAATTTTTGTTTGATGAATTGTGTGCGATACTCTATAACAACAAAACACAGAGCGGCTGCTCTGTGTGGGATATGCGAGCTATCCTGTCATGGCAGTTTGAATATCACGGATGATATCTTCAGTGGAGGCGCCGGGGCCATACACTCCGGTAACGCCCATTTCTTTCAAGCGATGCAGGTCTTCGTCGGGGACAATACCGCCGATGAATACCTTCACGTTCGATTGTCCATTGGCGCGCAACAGTTCCATCACGCGCGGGGTGAGTGCCATATGCGCGCCGGAGAGAATGGACAAGCCAACCACATCCACATCCTCTTGCAGGGCCGCTTCGGCGATCATTTCAGGCGTCTGGCGCAAGCCCGTGTAGATGACTTCCATCCCAGCATCGCGCAAAGCACGCGCGACCACCTTCGCCCCGCGGTCGTGGCCATCCAGGCCCGGCTTGGCCACCAGCACTCTAATTTTCTTTTCGGTCATGAGTCCTCCGATGGAAATATCGAAGGTGATTATACTATGCCTCACAAATGCAAAATTTAAAAAAAACAAACGGATGGCCTTGCAGCCATCCGTTTGTTTACTCACCCGGCTCGCTGGGTGGTGGGGTAACATCGCCGTAGTCCAGTACCTGGCGCATTTGAGTCGCGCCCTCTGGCGGGCCGACGATCTTCTTGTCTTCCATCATATCCACGATGCGTGAGGCGCGCGTATATCCGATGCGCAGCCTGCGCTGAAGCATGGATACGGAGGCCCTGCCTTCCTTACGAATAATTCCAACCGCCTCGTGAAATAACGGGTCGCTTCCGTCCGTTTTGCCGGACTCTTCCCACAAAGGCGCCTGCTTGAGCGGCACATTCTCAGGGATGGTATCGGCAGGCATGCCCGCCGCCGCGTAGGGATTGGGAGCGCCCGCCATTACGCGCCAGTATTCCACCAATTTTTGAATCTCATGGTCAGAGACAAAGACGCCCTGCAAACGCACAGGCGCGGGCGCATCGGGAGCCTGATAAAGCATGTCGCCGCGCCCGAGCAGGCGTTCCGCGCCGGGCTGGTCGAGGATGACTCGGCTGTCGGTGTTGGAGGCCACGGCGAAAGCGATACGCGCCGGGAAGTTGGCTTTGATCAAACCTGTCACCACATCCACGGAGGGGCGCTGGGTGGCAAGGATCATGTGAATGCCCGTGGCTCGCGCCAGCTGGGCAAGGCGGGTGATGGTCTTCTCGGTCTCATCCGGAGCGATCATCATCAGGTCGGCCAGTTCATCGATGACGATGACAAGGTAGGGCAGTTTTTTCTGTCCCTGCAGTTTCATCTTGGCGTTGTAATCGGTGATGTTGCGTGAACCAACCTGCGCGAACATGTGGTAACGCTTGTCCATCTCGCGCGTCATCCATTGCAGCGCGCCGATCACGCGATCCATTTCCACCACCACCGGGCCGAGCAGGTGCGGAATGCCGTTATAACCGGTCAACTCCACGCGCTTTGGGTCCACCAACACAAGGCGCACATCGTCCGGGGTGTTGTAGAGCAGCATGCAGGTCAGGATGGCATTGACACACACTGACTTTCCGGAACCGGTCGTTCCAGCAATAAGCATATGCGGCATGCCTTCAACGCTCGCGATCGTAGGATGACCGGCCACATCGCGACCGAGTGCAAAGCCGAGCGGCTTCTTGTAATTTTTGTATACTTCACTTTCAAGGATGTCGCGCAATGCGACCCGTGCCATCTCCTCATTGGGAACTTCGATGCCAACGTAGCTATGTCCCGGCACCGGAGCTTGAATGC
>DAOQBX010000405.1:0-2175 GCA_035340155.1 Anaerolineales bacterium
TATAACGAACCGCCCTATCGCCACCTGGGCGGGCGCGCCATCAACCTCATTATTCGCTTGTTCATCCTGCCCGGCTTGAACGACACACAATGCGGATTCAAATGCTTCCACGCCAAAACCGCCGAAACCATCTTCCGTCAACAGACTCTTACCGGCTGGTCCTTTGACATTGAACTGCTGTACCTTGCCCGCCGTAAAAAAATGCGTATCAAGGAAATTCCGATCGATTGGTACTACGAAAAGGACAGTAAGGTCAATGCCGTGCGCGATGCATTGCGCATGATCGGCGATATCTTCCGCATCCGCCTCAACGCCCTGCAGGGCAGGTATGATCTCAAGCCCTGACCTCTCCCACGAAACCGAGATATGGAAGGCTCATCCGCACATTGCGGGCATGGATGAAGCCGGACGCGGCGCGCTGGCCGGGCCGGTTTGCGTTGGAGCGGTCATTCTTCCCAACAACGATCCGCTTCTTCTCCAAACCTTGAGCGGGGTGCATGACTCCAAACAGCTGACTCCCCGTAAACGCAGCGGACTCGCGCCGCTCATCCAGGCAGCCGTTCTCACATGGGGTATTGGGTATGCATCCGCCGAAGAGATCGACGAACTCGGCATCGTCGCCGCCACACGCCTCGCTGCCGGGCGCGCTTTTGGGATGCTCTCGCTTGTTCCCGATTTTCTGCTGACCGACTTCCGCCTTGAATTGCCCGAACTGGATATTCCCCAAGCCGCCCTTGTCAAGGGAGACCAACGTTCGCTGAGCATCGCCAGCGCCTCCATCATTGCCAAGACCGCGCGCGATGAGTGGATGAAAGAACTGGATTCAAAATTCCCGGGCTATGACCTTGCACGTCACAAGGGCTACGGCACGCAACTACACGGAGCCAGGATCAAGGAACTTGGTTACTCTCTCATTCATCGAAAAACTTTTCAACTAAAAAAATAACGCGGACTTTTGGTCCGCGTTATCGTTTAATCGCTATCTCTTAAACCCACCGGAGATCTTGCTTTCCGGTTTGCTGGTACGCCAGGCATAATATCCCAACCCCGCGCCGCCCAATAACAACAAGCCGCCAAAAAGGCCCAGGATCGTGGATTGTCCCCCACCGCCTGTGCTGGCGGGTTCTTCTGCAGCCGGATCCACCACCACATCCTTGGACTGGATACCAAAGTCTACAAAGGCACGGTCGCCCGCATTCACATCCAGGGTGTAGTTCAGTTCCATGGTGGGGTTATAGTTATCGGGATGGCCGACGGTGATGTTATAGGTCCCTTCCGGAATGTCTGAAAAACAAACGCCCTGATATGCATCCGGATCTGAGGGGATAACTGTCTCTTGCGAAGAGGAATACTTCGCGTTGTTCTCCGTCAAACTGACTGCACCGCCCGCCACTGCCGGTTCAGTTTCTTCGCGGATGGCGTTGCCATTGGCATCATTGAACAATAACACGCACACCTCGGTCAGGCCGGAGAGTGGTGTGGGCGTCACGGTAGGTGTACCCGCTGCGAGCGCGGGAGGAAGCGTGGGAGTCGCCACGACCACGATGCCGATCAATAATTCCTGTCCTTCGACCAGGGTACAGTTCTCGTCCAGTTTTGAGTTCAACTGGCGCAATTGCTCCACCGTGATCCCATGCAAAGCCGCTACTACAAAACAGGAATCGCCCGGCTTGACGATATACACGATGCGACCGTCCGGCCCGGCCGTAGGTGTGGGAATCTGCTGCTGGGCATTGACGGTCGCGCCGGATGGAAGCCAGATACCGGCCAGAAGCAAGACAAAAAGAAAAAATAAAACAAAAAAACGCTTTGGATTCATCGGCAAAATTATATCAGATTCGATTTGGTATAAAATAAAGGCACACGAGGAGCGCCATGAAGACATTAATCAAAAACGGAACGTTGATCACTGCATCCGATACATTTAATGCCGATATTTTGATCGAGGGCGAAACGATCTCACGCATCGGCCTGGACCTTGAAGCGGATGCTGACCAGGTGGTGTTGGTCGAGGGACAAGCCGACGCGATTACGTTTGGAGAATGGGGCTTTCCGGCGCTGGCGGTCGCTGGGATGCACGTCTCTGACGATCTGCTGACCGCGCTGCGGAAACATCGCCGCGTGTTCGTCGCGCTCGACAACACGACGGAAGCGATGCAGAAGAATCGGGAGATT
>DAOQBX010000406.1:0-2172 GCA_035340155.1 Anaerolineales bacterium
CCGTGGTGGTGGCTCCATTGAAGATTTGTGGGCCTTCAATGATGAACGTGTCGTCCGTGCAGTGGCAGATTCGGTTGCGCCTGTTATTTCCGGAGTGGGTCACGAAACGGACTTTACCCTTTGTGACTTTGCCGCCGATCTGCGCGCCCCAACGCCCACCGCCGCAGCGGAATTGGCCACATCCACTACATTGGATGATCTTCACTATAGGCTTTCCGCGATCCAATCCCGCCTCGTAGACTTAATCTCGTACCTGCTTGCTGACCATCAGGCTTTGATATCATCCCTGGCCTCCCGCCTGAAGTACGTTTCGCCAGAGAGGCGTATCCAGTCTGAAGCGCAGCGCCTTGATGAACTTTCACGCCGCGCTTTGTCCGCGCTGACGCATCGTATCCAATTGCAGTCTGCCAGCGTGGATGGAATATCGAAGCGTTTGCAAGCCCTGAACCCTACCGGAGTCCTCGCGCGTGGATATGCTATCATCACCCGCAAGGAAGATGGACGCATCGTCAGCAAAATGTCGCATGCCCAGGGCGAAATGACTGTGCGCGTCAGCGATGGTGAGTTTGATATCGAGCGAAAACCTTAAACAAAATTCTGGAGTGAACATGGCAAAACCATCCGCCAAGAAATCAGAAAAAAATGTCGAAGACCTGACCTACGAAGAGGCTCTTGCTGAGCTGGAGCAGATCGTGGAAACCCTGGAAGGGGATGCCTCGCAGAATCCGCTTGAAGAGTCGCTCCGGCTTTTTGAGCGGGGACAATCTCTGGCTGCGCATTGCGGCGCTTTATTGGATGCCGCCCAACTCAAGGTGCAGAAACTGGCCGGAGAGTCGCTGGTCGCTTTTGATGAGGAATCTGAATGAATCTTTTAGCGGTATTTGATAATAAAGTATTGATCGCTGTTCTGGTCGGATGGCTGCTTGCGCAGATATTGAAGATCCCCACTGAATATTTGCGCTCGCGTAAATGGCTGTGGGCGATGTTCTTTGCAGCGGGGGGCATGCCGTCTTCCCATACGTCATTGATGGTGGCCGGGACTCTGGCTGTAGGCCTGTATCATGGTTTCGATAACCCCATCTTCGGGATCGCCGTCGCTATCACCATGATCATTGCCCACGATGCGGCCGGGGTTCGGCGGCAGGCAGGTAAACATGCCGAGCGTATCAACGTGCTGTTCGACGAACTGCTCAAAGGCCACATGTGGAGTGATGATGACCTCAAGGAGATCATCGGCCACACGCCGCTGGAAGTGGTTGGTGGGATCATTTTGGGCCTGCTGGTCGCCATCATTCAATGGATGGTTTGGAGGTAGAGACAAAAAACTCCGGGTTTTCCGGAGTTTTTTGTTATCCTCGTTTTAGTCTCTTCGTTACTGCGCTGATCATATAAGTCAATTCCGGCACACGCAAGAGGAAGAGGGTGGTAAAGTACACCGCGCCGCCCAACACCACCCCAATGGGGACAACAAGCCAGGGTTGAAAGCCGTCTCCGAGGCGCAGCCACCCAAAGATCGCCAGCGACATGAGCACGGCTCCGATCAGGGCGGGGACAGCCCCTCGCAGGATGCTATCTCCCTCAATACCTTTGAGGCGTTTTCGCATCATAAGGAACAACGCAGTCGCCTCAAGGGCTGTTGCCAGTGAATTGGCCAGGGCCAGGCCGCCGTGAGGCATCCAACCGGCAGAGGTGAACATCCGCGCAAAGAGCAAGCTAAAGACCACATTTAAGAGCATAGCCACAGTGCCGATCAGGACGGGGGTCTTTGTATCGTGCTGGGCATAAAATGCGCGGGTCAACACTTCCATGATGGAATGACCCAACATCCCGGCAGCGTACCAAAGCAGAGCCCAGGCGGTCATTTGCACATCATGCGAGTTGAAATTCCCGCGCTGATAAAGAAAAGCGATCAATGGTTCGCGCAACAGGATCAATCCCAGGCTGGCTGGCATGGCGATCAAAATGATCCCGCGCAGAGAGGCGGAGAGCGAAGCGCGCATTTCATCCACTTTGCCGAGCGCATGCTGGGCCGAGAAAGTCGGCATGGCTGCGATTGCCACCGATTGGGCAATCGCGGCCTGGGCCATCAACATCAAAGAGAAGCCATATGTCAGGCTGGTGGCGCTACCCTCTTCCATGCGGGAGGCAAGGTTGTTGTTAACCCAAAAATTG
>DAOQBX010000407.1:0-2164 GCA_035340155.1 Anaerolineales bacterium
ACAGGCCGAAAACCCCTGCGCGTTCAGATCGACGCCCACATGGACGAGGTCGGCTTCATGATCGTCCACGATGACGGCAACGGCTTTTATCAATTTCAGATCGTCGGCGGGATCGATGAACGGCACCTGGTCGGCAAACAGGTCATTGTCGGCAAGGATCACGCTGTCGGTGTGATCGGCGCAAAGCCCATCCATTTGACGACGGTTGAGGAACGCAAACACACCATCGATGTGGACGCGATGCGCATCGACCTCGGACCGGAGGGCAAAGCCAAGGTCGGAGACCGTGCCACCTTCGCTACCAAGTTCAAACGCGTGGGCCCATCCATCATGTCCAAAGCCATCGATGATCGTATCGGCGTAGCCATCCTGATCGAACTGCTCAAGAATGCGCCGAAACACATCGAGTTATGCCTGTCGTTCAGCGTGCAGGAGGAGATCGGTCTGCGCGGCGCAAAGGTGGCGGGTTATTATTTCAAACCCGATCTTGCCATCGCCGTAGACTCGACGCCCGCACGCGACCTGCCCGATTATGAGGGCCGCGAGAACTACACCTACAACACCAAACTTGGGTTAGGTCCCGCCATTTACACAGCACATTCCCCCATCATCAGCGACCCGCGCCTTGTGAAATTCCTCGAAGAGACTGCGCTTAAGAATAAAATTACCCATCAATTCCGCCAGCCGGGAGGCGGCGGGACAAATGCAGGAGCGATCCAGGAAGCCCATGCTGGCGTGCCGGTGGTCTCGGTTTCTGTGCCGCATCGCTACACGCATTCCCCAGTCAGCGTTTCCCGGGTTGACGATTGGAAGAATACCCTAAACCTTTTGTTGTGCGCGTTGAACGATATGACGCCCAACTTTTTGAAAAGATAATTTACAGGTCCCTATGAATGGATTGATCGCTTTACTTGGTTCGGGTGAATATTTACCGGTGATGAACGAAGTGGATGCCTATCTGCTGGCACACTGCGGCGCAGAAGCCGGGCGCAAACCGCGTGTGGTCTGCCTGCCAACAGCGGCGGGTCAGGAAGGTGACGCCAGCGTCAATCGTTGGATGCGCATGGGCGTGGAACATTTCTCCCGTCTCGGCGCGGAGGTTCAGGGGGTGCCGGTCACAGATGCGGCATCGGCCAATGACTTGAATCATGCCGCGGCGGTGGAAGAAGCGGACCTTGTCTATTTCTCAGGCGGCAGTCCGGCGTACCTATATCAAACCATGAAGGACAGCATGGTATGGAAATCTGCACAAAAAGTTTGGGCACGCGGCGGAGTTTATGCAGGCTGCTCCGCAGGGGCGATGATCCTCGGGCGCGAAGTTCCAGATTTTCGGATGTTGGGATCGCGCACCATTCCCGTCTTTGGGCTGGTTCCCGCCGCGTTCATCCTGCCCCACTTCGACGCAATTCCCATCTTTGGAAAGCCGCTGGTTGCCACAGTACGGAAACGCCTGCACGCGGGTGAAGTGATGATCGGTATTGACGAGAACACGGCCATCGTCGGAAAACTCGGAGAAGAGTGGACCGTGATGGGCGAAGCCAAGGCACATGTATTTACAAAAGAAGACAGCCGGAGTTACGCTGCTGGTGAAAAATTTTCGCTAGGACAATAGACAATGAAACAACTGCTCAAAACGCTCACTGAAACCTTTGGCCCATCAGGGTATGAAGACGAAGTCCGTAAGATCATTTTGAAGGAAGTCCAACCGCTGGCCAATGACGTGCAGGTGGATGCGCTCGGCAATTTGATCGTGCGCAAGAAACCTGCCGCAGGCGCGAAGAACCCGAAGCGCATCATGCTCGCCGCACACATGGACGAGATCGGCGTCATTGCCAGCCACATTGACCGGAAGGGCTTTGTGCGCTTCACCAACGTTGGCGGAACCTTTGGCCGTTACACCCTCGGTGCGCGTGTTCGCTTCCTGAATGGGACGACCGGCGTGGTCGGTTTTGACCGACTCGAGCAGGTGGACCAGGCCCCGGCAATGAATAAAATGTACATCGACGTGGGTGCCACCAGCCGGGAGAATTGCCCGGTCAAGGTCGGAGATTTCGGCGCGTTCGAACGCTCTTATCTGGAAATGGGCGACCGCATTGTAGCCAAGTCGCTGGATGATCGCAGCGGTGTGGTGGTGCTGATCGAGACATTGCGTTCTATCAAGTCC
>DAOQBX010000408.1:0-2161 GCA_035340155.1 Anaerolineales bacterium
CGTCAGCGAGGATTCCTTCTCCACCATTGAATATGGGAATGCCATCGGTAAAGTGGATGTGATGTTATTGCCAGAATCCGGATATGCGCCGAGCAATCCGCCTGACATGGTCGAGAACTTGAATCCGGAATTGCTTGTGCTAAGTGTTGCCGCGGGCGACCCGAACGGTCTGCCCGCGCAGGATGTGCTTGATGTCTTGAACGGTTATTCCCTGTTGCGCACCGACCGCAACGGCTGGATCGACATTCGTACGGACGGCTCTCAAATGGAAGTGACCGTGGAGCGCGGTGAGAATCTAACCCAACCCACAGCGACGCCGTAATGGGCGGACTCTTGCTTGCAGGCGGCGCGGAATTTGGCGGGCAGATGGCCGAGCCGGACCTGCTCACTATTGAACTGGCAGGCGGGTTCGATACGCCCATCTGTATCCTTCCCACCGCTGCTGCACCCGATAAAAATCACAAACGCGCAGGGAATCACGGAGTGAGATGGTTTCAAAGCCTCGGCGCGAAGAATGCCTTCACAGTGGATGTGATCGACTCGAAATCTGCAAATACACCGGCGCTGGCGGATCAGATCCGCCGCTCGAAATTGATCTACCTGCTGGGTGGCTTTCCACGGTATTTGGGCGAGACTCTGGCAGGGAGTCTGTGTTGGCAGGCTGCCTTGGATGCCTACCAAGAAGGTGCTGTCCTTGCGGGTAGCAGCGCGGGGGCGATGGTCCTGTGCGAGCATTATTACGATCCCTACGAAAAGAAAGTATTGCCAGGTTTGAATCTGGTTCCCAACGCCTGTGTGTTGCCGCATCACAATACCTTTGGCCGGTCGTGGGTCGACCTGTTGAGGCGCATCCTGCCTGGATCTTTGCTCATCGGCATAGATGAGCAGACGGGGATGGTCAGGGATATGGGAGGGGAATGGGCAGCGGTTGGCCGCGGGGAGGTTACGCTCTACCGAAGCGCATCCATTCGCGGCTATGGCAGAGGCGGCAGGTTTTCATTTTGAACAATCGGACATATAATTCAACGAACCCGGAGGTTAACATGGACGTCGCCTTAAAAATTACCAAGGAACAAGTGCAGGGAAAGGTCGCGATCACGGTTTTTCATTTGCGCGGCTGGTTGGATGCCCAAAGCGAGGAGCAGTTACTGGCCGAGGCCCGTGCCGAGTATGATGCGGGTGCGCGTTTCCTGTTGATCAACCTCGATGAAGTTAATATGCTCACGAGCGCCGGGATCCGCGCGATCCAGAAGGTGTATAAGTTGTTCACGCCGGAACAGGAGCGTTACAAGATCGCGCGTGTAAAATTATGCATGGCGCCTCCGCAGGTCTATCATGTATTAGGCGTGACCGGGTTTCTGCAGAGCGTCCAGAACTATGAGACCATGCAAGCGGCTGTCGATTCGTTCGAGGAATAGTTTTGTTCTTAAACCACAGCGGCTCTTCGCAAACGAAGGGCCGCTGTTTTTGTGAGGGCTGGTTTTCCTAATCAACTTATCATCTTGTCATAAGGAAGGTTTTTTAAAATGGGGGCGTCATGAACCATGACCTTTCACGAGGAGAGACCCAATGAGCAATCATCCTTATAGATCCGTACCCGTTCGTTCGTCCGAGATCACGCCCAGGGAAGTTTATCTTTCGCGACGCGATTTTATTAAAGCCGCTGGTGTGATCGCTGGCAGTGTGGCGCTGGCCGCCTGTGCGCCGAGTGTGGCGCAAACCACGGATGCGCCCGCCTCGCAATCCTCCTTCCCCGTCCTTGCCGATGAATTGGGCGACCCTGCCAACAAGTACGAAGAGATCGCTAATTACAACAACTACTACGAATTCAGCACCAACAAAGAAGCAGTTGCCCCGCTATCAAAGGACTTTACCACCTCACCGTGGACCGTGGAAGTGGGCGGCATGGTGGCCAGGCCAAAGACCTTTGGTGTGGAAGACCTGTTGAAACTGTTCCCTCAAGAGGAACGCATTTATCGCCTGCGCTGCGTGGAAGCATGGAGCATGGTCATCCCGTGGAACGGGTTCCCGCTGGCGAGCCTGCTCAAAGAGGTCGAACCGACTTCTGATGCGAAATATGTGAAGTTTGAGACCGTTTATCGCCCCGAAGAGATGAAGGGGCAGGGCAGCCCGTTCTATCCCTGGCCGTATCTGGAAGGAC
>DAOQBX010000409.1:0-2157 GCA_035340155.1 Anaerolineales bacterium
GACGGGTGTGGATGGCGCACTCATACCGGGTTAGGGCGTGGGGACTTCAGTAGGCGCGTCCGTTGGCGCCTCAGTGGGGGGCTGAGTTGGCGCTTCAGTTGGCGCCTCGGTTGTGGCCGGGGCTGTGGTGGCAGGCGCCACAGCTTCGGTTGCCGGGAAGCACTGCGCCTGAGCCTGCGCCAGATTGGATGCGGATGTACCGTCCAACTGGCCGATGGAAGCGGCATCTTGCAGGATATCGTAGGCTGCGCAGTAATCCTGGCTGGTAAAGAGTTCGTTGCCGAAGTTTACGAGGGCTGTGTAATAGCGTTGACCGGCGGTCATCGTGCCATCCCAAAGGGAGGGCCAACCGGCGGCCACTTGCGAGAAGTAATTGACAGCCTGTTCCCAGTCCAATTCCCAGAAGCTGGCTCCGGTCAGATAGGCGCGTGCGCCTTCGCGCAGGCCGTTGGCCGAATTATCGAGCGGACCGAAACGCTCGGCAAGGGTCAGATAATAGATGCCGCCTTCGAGATTGCCCTGCTGGGTGATAAGGTCGTAGCCGTAATTCCGAAGAACGAAATAGTACATGCCGTCAACCTGGGCGGTCTTGTAGGTCGGGTCGAGTTTGCGGATGGAATCCAGTGCGCCGAGGGCGCTGGGCCAGTCCAGCACGCGGACGAATTGCTGCGCCTGCGCAAAGGCGTTCTCAGCCCCGCTGAAATCGGGGGTGGAGGTGGGCGCCAGTGTGGGAGTGGGTGTAGGCGCGGAACTCAGCACCAGAACTTCGGTGAGTTTTTCCTGCGCACCGGGAAAGCCGGGGTCTTTGGAGATGACATATTCCAACCGCTGGCGGGCAACTTCATAGCGCCCGAATTGAATATCCACGAGGGCGAGCGAATATTGCTCGGAAACGGTTTGGACGAGACCGGCCCTCTCAGTGGATTTTCGCACTCCGATGCCGCTGGAATAGCCGCCGAATCCGCCCAGCCCGATAAGGATCAGAAATCCCAGGATCCCCAACAGGGTGGACTTCCAACGGGAAGGCTTTTTGACTGGTTTGGTAGGTTGCGTATCCTCCGGGTTAAAGGAGGGAGTGTTTGGTTGCGTGTTTTCTGTTTCTTCAGACATGGCGACGATTATACATCCCTTTAAAAGGTCGAAAAATTTTCTTATCCGACGCTATAACTTCAACAGCATCTTCGCTTCAGACCAGACGATGGCCAGTGCGATCAAGCCTCCGACCACCATACCGATCAGCGCTGTGACGATGGCGCCGCCGGGCAGGTATAACGCGACCAGATAGGTCACCACTCCGCCGATAATGGCTGCCAAAATACCTTTGAAGATGGAACCTCCAGTTTGGAGCGGCTCATGAGTGCGCTTCGAAAGCCATGTCAACAGGATAATGGCCTCGACCAGCAGGGCGATCTCTGAAAAGGCGATGACAGGTGCACCGATATTTTTGAAATAGGTGATCCCCAGAATGCCGATCACAAGGAAGAGCGCCAATCGAATGACGATGGCGTAGAGTGGGAACAGCGGTTCCTTGCGGGCATAGAAGGCGCGGACGGCGATCTCATGAATGGTGTAGCCCGTCAGTGTGGCAAGATAGGCGCGGGTGGTGAGAGTGATCAGCCGCGAAACTTCATCATCGAAGCCGAAGACCCCGCGCACCAGCGGATGGATGCCCGCCGCCATCACCGCTGCCACAGGCAGGGTCAGGGCGATGAGCACCCGGAGGGCGCGTTCCACCGTGGCACGGAACCCGGCCCAGTCGTGGCGCGAAGCGATCTCAGAGAGGGCGGGCAGCATGGCCGTGGCGATCGCCGTTCCTAGAATGGTCTCAGGCACCTGCATGATCATCCAACCGTAAGTGAGCGAAGTGACTGCGCCGACCTGGTCCAGTCGCGAGGCGAGGTTGTCGCGCGCGATGAAGATGATCTGGATGCCTGCCATTGTCAGCAGGCGTGGCGCCATGAGTTTCAATGCTTCGATCAGGCCGGTATGGCGCAGGTCCAGCGCGGGCGTCCAGCGGAAGCCGTACATGAACAGGCCGGGGACTTGAATAAGTAAATGCAGCGCTGCACCGAGGATGACGCCGTACACGAGACCGTAAATTCCAAAGCGCGGCACGAGGAAGATCGCGCCGAAGATCTGCCCGAGGTTGTACAGGCT
>DAOQBX010000410.1:0-2152 GCA_035340155.1 Anaerolineales bacterium
GCTGGGCGTGGTCCCTCCCATGTCAACCGATAGGTTGGTCAGCAGCCATAGGATCACCACCGTTAGCACCGGCGCTCTGATCAGGGTGCTTGCATACCAATAGGTGCTGCCGACAAAATCGTTCTGGTAGTTTGGGTCCAGCTTTTCTTTTATCTTCGGGTAATACGTCGCGATCTGCCCCATCAGGTACAGCGCCGCTCCGATCAGCGCTGCCAGTACCCAGGTCAACGGGTCGATCGGGTCATACGATTCCGGCTTTCGATCCGGGAACCAGCCTCCCCAGTGATATTGGATCGCCAGCAACAAGATGATACTTAGCACCAATACGCAGACGAGGGCAATGAACCACCGATATGCATATTTCTTTTGCTCTATTTCTTTTTCGTTCTTGCTCATGATTCTCTCCTTTTGTCTCTGAGAGGCGGCCCAATTAGGAACGTCTCGTCAGATCCTTGAACAGGCTTTTCAATCCCTTCCATACCTCAGCGGGTTTGAGGGTTTCATCCTCGGGCAATTCCAGCCCGGTCTTCTGGATAAAGTAATTCTTGATTCCGTTTCCCAGCACTGCAAAAGATTTGGTGATCAGTTTCCTGTAAAACCCCAATACAAAAGCCGCTCCCATCCAGACCACAACCGGGCTTTCCCGTAGGTTGAGAGCCATCCCGTAATCGCTCGATCTTAAAAAAGGCAGCCACGCGGGCAGGTACCACAACACCATCAGCAGGGCCATCCCGGCCAGCAGGCGTCCTGCGGCGCTCTTCGCATCTTCCGGCAGGTCTTCCCTGGCCACCGACTTGAAGACCGCCCCCGTTACCAGCCAGGGCAGGCACACAGCCGCATACCGCCATACGGCTGCGCTGTTCAGGTAATGGTCGATCAAAATGGAGAGGATGGGGAGCAGGGCCAGCCACAACAGGCCGGACCGGTCTTTTGGTTTTGTTGGCATCTCATTCCTTCTGGCTCGTTCAAAGCAACCCGGAGAACGCTCAACAGCACCGTTAAAGCAGGGGAGTTATGCTTACCGATTAAACCCTACTATTCATCATAGTGAATTTATGTACGTTGTCAACTTTGTCTGTATTTTCACAAACCCTCTTGGAGCACTTCCTCCCGGCCCTTGACTCTTTCCTGATTCCTTATAAAATGTACCTTATCGTTAAAAATAATTTTAGCGATAGGAGAACCTTTTATGCCCAAGCCCGTTCCGCCTCGTCACTTCCACGTTTCCGACCTCGAGACCCTGCGCGCCATCTCCGACCCCCTGCGCATCCAGATCCTCGAGCTGCTCGAAGGCGCGCCCCTCACCGTCAAACAGGTCGCCGGGAAGCTCGGCCTGGCCCCCAGCAAACTGTACTATCACTTCGGCGCGTTGGAGAAACTCAACCTCATTGAAGTCGCCGAGACGCGCATGGTCGCCAACATGGTCGAGAAGACCTACATCAACTCTGCTTCTACCCTCACGGTCGACCCGGCCCTTTTCCAGTTCTCAAAAGAAGGCGACAACGAATCCATCAACATCCTGCTCGCCTCCACCATCGACGCCACCCGTGAAGATATCCTCCGCAGCCTGCAGGCGCGCCAGTTCCAGTTGCATCAGGGCAGCGCCGAGCACGAACGCCGTATGATCATCAACCGTGTCGTCAGCCGTGTGCCGGAGAGCCGCATCGCTGAGTTTCAACAACGCCTCGTCCAACTTGTGCAAGAGTTCGGAGCCGAAGAAAAGACCGCCAAAGCCAGCGACCAGCTCTACGCCCTGTCGGTGGCCTTCTATCCCAGTTTCTACTTTGATTCAAAACCGAAGAAGAAGAGGTCCAAATGAGCGCGTTCGTGGTCGGTCTCTACCTGGTCCTGTATCTTGCCGCGCTGGCTCTGGCCTTCCGGAGCCGCAAGACCTTCCCCCTCTCTGAGTCCATCATGGTCATGCTGATCCTCGGCCTGGGCTTCACCTCTCTGGTCTATGTGGTCGCCCCGCGGATTGCAGACTTCACCCCCGCGCCGGTCCCGGCCTCTGAACTGGCCTTCGTTCTTGCTTATGTCGGCCTGGTCTCGGTCCTGTTGGTTGTCGTCAACCCGGTACCGCCTGCCTTGCGCGCAGACTTCCTCAAGAGCAAGCTCATCAGCCTCGCCTACAAACTGACTCTCTTTGTCATTA
>DAOQBX010000411.1:0-2142 GCA_035340155.1 Anaerolineales bacterium
TCTTGTAGATTTGTCTGACAAATACTATAATGATTTGGATGACAGTGTCTTATTTGAACTGCAATCCCGTGTAGACAACTGTCTTTCGAAACAGAATCAAGCCCAGGCCTCGGTAAGAGGCGTTTGTCGTCCACAATATTAAAACAGGAGTTGAATCCATGTCTGATCTAAAGCGTGTCTATAATTTCAATCCCGGTCCGGGTGTGCTTCCGTTGGAAGTGTTGCAGGAGGCGCAGGCGGAATTGCTGAACTTCAAAGGCACCGGCATGTCGGTGATGGAGATCAGCCACCGCTCAAAGGAATTTGAAGCGGTCATCCAGACCGCCGAAGCCGATCTGCGCGAGTTGTTGGGTATCCCCTCCAATTACAAGGTGGTGTTCCTGCAGGGCGGCGCGACGCTGCAATTTGCGATGCTGCCGATGAACCTGCGTCCGGCGGGCACTTCGGCCGATTATGTTGTAACGGGTTCGTGGAGCAAGATCGCCCTGAAGGAATCCAAGAAACTTGGTACGGCGCGGGCAGCCGCCAATACTGAGGCGGCGAATTTCAACTGCCTGCCCGATAAATATGACTTTGACCCGAAGGCAGCGTACGTTCACTATACAATGAACGAGACCATTCATGGTGTGGAGTTCTTCAGTGAACCTGTCATTCCCGATGGCGTGCCGCTTGTTTGCGATACCTCATCCAATTTCATCAGCCGCCCCATTGATGTGAGCAAGTATGCCTTGTTGTATGCAGGTGCGCAGAAGAATGCCGGACCTTCGGGTGTGACGGTTGTGATCGCACGCGATGACATGATCGCTCGGACTCCCGAGAACCTGCCCGTCATGCTCGATTACAAGACCCTCGCTGAGAGCGGTTCCCTGCACAACACGCCGCCTTCGTTCGCGATCTACATGGTCGGCCTGGTCTTCAAATGGGCCAAGAAAGTTGGCGGACTTGCGGCGATCGAGAAGATCAACCGCGAAAAGGCCGGGATCGTTTACAAGGCCATTGATGAGAGCGGCGGCTTCTACCGCGGACACACCGTCCCAGCGGCGCGTTCGTTGATGAATATTCCGTTCCGCCTGCCGAGCGAAGAACTGGAAGATACCTTTGCCAAGGAAGCCAAGAAGAACGACCTGATCGGCTTAAAGGGACACCGTTCTGTTGGCGGCATGCGCGCTTCTGTCTATAACGCGATGAGCCTCGAAGGCGCAAAAGAGTTGGCGAAGTTCATGGCGGACTTCCAAAAGAGAAATGGATAAGATCCGATAACGGTAATTAGTAAACTGCAGCCCCGGAGTTTTGTATGCTCCGGGGCTGTTTTATTAGTTCTTGGTTGCGATCTTTATGATGTCCTGTGTGACAGTCTTTGAGTTCATAATGAAGGTGTGCAGGATCGGGACGGTTTGGAGTGGAACGTCTGGCAGGGTGGATTCTTCGATGGATAACAGGCCGTCATTCAAGGTTTCGCCGAAAGGGGAGTAGCGTCCGCGTGGACCGGCAACCCCGGCATAGATCTTGGTGGGCATGCCCGGCAGCGGTAACGCATCCATGAACTGCTCATTCGTGAGGACGTTGCCAATCTCGCCCATGAACCATTTGACCAATCGATGGTGAGTAAAGACCCGTGCGGCTCGGGGGACTCTGGTGGGAGGTGCGAGGAAGAAACAGGCCTTCGGCTTATGCACAAGTTCAGGCAGTATGGCGCGGGTAAGTACCGTCCCAAGTGAATGACCGATGATGATGAAATCGCTCCCAACGGAGTGTTTTTCGATGAACCTGTGTAAACGCTGGAGGCAATCCTCCCAGTGCTCGAAGGTGACGGAATAGCCGAAAATATGCGGGTGGATGCCCGCCTTGCGCAGCCTGACCGCCAGCAGCGACATGGCGAGCGGGGTGCGTCCCATTCCGTGAAGCAGGATGGCATGCATTGGAGGATTTAATCCGTGCTGACGGGTAGGGAGGGTTTCTCGACCCCGGCAGATTTGATCTCAGAGAGGTTCATGCGCGGCATGAAGAAAAGCACGGTGGCAAGGGCAAGGGCAGCGGCAAAAAGGGCAATGACGAAAACAATGCCAATGGCATCAGCCACTGCCAATCGTACACTAGTGCCGAGGGCTGCCTCAGTTCCAGAGGCGGTAGGGTCGAGGAGTT
>DAOQBX010000412.1:0-2141 GCA_035340155.1 Anaerolineales bacterium
GATGATGACAGAGGCGGCCTCCACATGGTCTGCAACCCGTTTGGCGTGTTGCACGTCCCGGCTCCAGACCGAAGCGCCGAGGCCGTAAGCGTTGTCATTGGCAAGACGAATGGCTTCGGCTTCATCCTTTACTTTCATGATCGGCATGATCGGGCCAAAGGTTTCGTCCCGCATCAACTTCATCGAGTGGTCAACGCCTGACATGACGATCGGATTGTAGAACATGCCCTGCTCTTTACTTCCGGTGAGCACTTGCGCTCCTTTGGCAAGAGCATCTTCCAAGTGGCTTTCGATCACCTTTACCTGGCGCGGGTCGGTGACCGGTCCCATGAAATAAGGGCTGTCCAGATCGGATGAGTAGCCAGACTTGAGTTCTTTCGCTGCTTTAATGGCGAGTTGCACGAATTCATCGTACTTTGACTCAACCACATACACACGTTCCACCGACATACAGGTCTGGCCACTGTTAAAGAAAGCGCCCCATGCACCCCAACGGGCCGCTGCCTCCAGATCGGCATCTTCGAGCACGATCATGGCATCCTTGCCGCCCAGTTCAAGGGCCACGGGGGTCAGAGTCTCCGAAGCAGTTTGCATGATCTTTTTTCCGGTGGCTGTGGAACCGGTCATAAAAATAAAATCGGGACGGGCATTCGTCAAAGCAGCGCCGACCCTGCCATCCCCATGAACGACGCGCACGAAAGGAGCAAGCTCAGGAATTCGTTGGATCAATCGTTCCATCAGTACACCCGTCGCGCCTGTTACTTCCGAGGGTTTAAGGACCACTGTGTTCCCGGCAATCAAGGCTGCGAGCAACGGCGGCAGGGAGAGGGTGAGCGGGTAGTTCCACGGCGAGATGATCGCCGCCACGCCGTGCGGGCGATATTCAACGAAACATTGCTTGAAAAGATACAGCCCAGAGGAAACGCGTTTCTTCCGCAACCATTTTGGAGCGTTCCAGCGGTATTGTGCCAGCATGTCCACTGTGACAAATAGTTCGATCAGGCCGTCCTGGCGGCTTTTTCCGCAATCCTGGTTTAAGATGTTGGTGATCTCATCGCGTTCGTCGATCAGCAGTTTCTGAAAATCCCGCAGGATACGCAGGCGTTCTTTCACGGTCTTTCCACTCCAGGTGGGAAAGGCCTTGCGCATGTCTTCGACAGCCTGTTTGACCTCGTCCGGCTGGGTCATGGGAATCTCGCCGAATTGCGCCCCGGTGGCCGGGTTGATGAACGCTAGTTTTTCTTTTTCCATATTTGCTCCATTTGGGTAGGAAAGATACCCTATTATATACTTTCCTGAATTGTTCAACTGATACAATATTACGTGCCAAATCTTAATTCCCCTGAAAGGTGAAGAATGCTCAACCAACTATATCAGGATAATTTTTCCCACATGACGCCTGCGTGGAGTCGTATTTTCAATTTTGTTGCCGACCGTGCTGAAGGTGCATATATCTACACGGATGATGACCGCAAACTGCTGGACTTTACCAGCGGCATCGGCGTGACCAACACAGGTCACTGCCACCCCAAAGTGGTGGAGGCGATCCGCGAGCAGGCGGGCTTGTTCCTGCATGCGCAGGCGAATCTTGTCATCCACAAGCCCATGCTGCAACTCATTGAGGAACTGCGCAGGATCGTACCGCCTTCGATTGATAGTTTTTTCTTCGCCAACTCCGGCGCAGAAGCGTTAGAGAATGCGGTCAAGATCGCCAAAGCTGCCACTGGCCGGCCGAATGTGATCGTTTTTAACGGTTCCTTCCACGGACGGACTCATGCCACCATGGCGCTCACCACTTCCAAGACGGGCTATCGCACGGGCTTTGCCCCCCTGCTCGGTGGAATTTATGTTTCGCCTTTCCCTTATGCGTTTAACCTGAACATGAGCGAGGAACATGCCAGTCAATATGCCCTGGGACAATTGGAATATCTGCTCGCTTCGCAGACCGCACCGAAGGATACGGCTGCGATTCTGATCGAGTCGGTCATGGGTGAGGGTGGATATATTGTGCCGCCTGCTTCGTTCATGAAAGGATTACGGGAGATCTGTGACAAGCACGGCATCATGCTGATCTTTGATGAAGTGCAATCTGGCTTTGGACGTACCGGCAAGTGGTTTGCGCTCGAACATTTTGGGGTTGT
>DAOQBX010000413.1:0-2137 GCA_035340155.1 Anaerolineales bacterium
GGGGTTGTGGTTTTCCACCGCTTCGATCATCCCCTCATGCTGGAGCATCGGCTCGCGGACTTGCATACGGCGCGCCTTGCCCACAGCCGGGTGAGGCACATCGCCATCCCCGCCGATTTCGTTGGAAGTATCGACGATGACCACTCGCTTGTTCTCTGCGAGGATGCGGGCGGCTTCACGTAAGAGAGTCGTCTTCCCCACGCCAGGGCGGCCAAGGATCAAAACGGATTTACCCGATTCGATCAGGTCCTGGATGATATCCACCGTGCCATACACAGCGCGTCCCACACGGCAGGTTAAACCAACAATAATTCCGCGCCGGTTGCGAATGGCGGAAATGCGGTGAAGCGTACGCTCCATGCCTGAGCGGTTGTCGGCATCGAAGGTGCCGATGCGCTCAGTGATGTGATCGATCTCGGCGCGGGAGATCTCTTTTTCGAGCAGAGTGATCTCACCGTCCACGAAGCGGGCGGTGGGCACACGGCCAAGGTCAATGACGATCTCCAGCAATTTCTCGCTGTTGTTCGCCTTTTCCACGGCGTGACGAAGATTGGAAGGAAGGATGTCCAGCAGGACATCCAGGTCGTCTGTGATTCGATGTTGTGTCATATAAAGTACCAGGTATCAAGTGTCAGGCATCAAGTGACACGTTAAAAGCAGGCAAATAGAAGGAAGAAAAAGAGGCACGCGTGAACATGTTCAAGCGCGGCTTGGGTTTAAGGGTGAAGGGGGGAGTAAAAGAGGATCATGATGGTGTACCTGCCTTTCAGGGGAGTCACGCGCAGAGTTTTGCGTGTCAGGCATCCTGTGCCGTTGTGTAGTGGCAAGGATATTATAGCAGGTTGGCGGTTAACGATAAGTTAGAGACGCGTATTAAATTGGCGGTTTGTCTGACGAATCTACTTGTGGCTGGTAAGCCAATTCTTCAAGACCAGATAGGCCGTTGGCAGGCCAATGCCCAGCCCTGAAATGCGAATGTTCCTTCGGTTCGTCAATTGAAGAGAAATGTAATATTGCTTGCCGTTACGGGTGCGGGTATAGGCAAAATGAACCGCTGCGATCTCATCGGCCAGCAGGGTCTTTTCGCCAAAAAGATATTTTAGCGTCAGGGATTTGCCTTCCAACGTCAGCGATTGTGGCGCAGAGAAGATGAACCAGAGGAAGATCATCAAGACGATAAAGGTGATCAACATGGGTGCTAAGAGCGCAACCGGCACATCCGGCGAATTCAAGAATTGAAATGCCATCATGGTGAGAAAGCCGAGGAACATGAGGGCCACAACTCCCATACCGAGCAGAAAGCCGAAGCCGCGTTTCATCTCACTGTAATCCTGCGGCGGGAACAGATCGGGGCGTTTTCGCCCGATCCATTCCACGATCTCTTCGTAGCCGGGCAGTTGCGGATTGGGCGTGAGCGTCACATCCTCGTCGAAGTTGTGAAGTTTAATCCGAGAGCCGCTGCCCGAAACCCGGTTGACCTCATTCCAACGCAGAGATTTCTCTCCCAGTAAATTGCGGATGATAATCCCATCTTCGGAGAGGGTTACTTTGGAGGATGCTATAAAGAACACACTCAATAGAATGAACACCCCCAACAGTGCAACTGGAATAAGCGTTGTCCACGATTCAGATTCGAGCCCAAAGAAGATCGCGGCCAAAAGAGCGACAAAAAAGACAAGGATCAGGATCAGTACTGTGGTGGAATTTTTATAAACACGGGGTTCGTTCATGGGGTTCCCTGCCGGAAAAAGATGGGATGGTTATATAACGAAATAGTACGACTCAAAGTTGTAATTCTCCATCCCGTATCAGTACTACCGTCCAAGCCTTCATCCTTGTATAATGGAACCATGTCTCTACCCGACGAACCGATTGTCCCCTCCGAGCCGCCAAAATCGCGCGAGGATGCGTCTTCCACGCAACGTTTGCGTCGCAGGCGGGTCACGCGCCGTTCTTCCATCCCAACAGATGCGGAAGGGCAGGCTGCGTTAATCGCATCCTTGGCGCGGCGGGCTTATCCTTCCTTCGAGTTGTTTGTTTTCTCCCTGGTGTGCGGTGCCATCCTTGGTTTGGGATACCTGCTGGATTCACAGGCTGTGTTGCTGCTTGGCATCCTCGTCGCACCGCTGATGACTCC
>DAOQBX010000414.1:0-2131 GCA_035340155.1 Anaerolineales bacterium
CCGCAACAATACCGGTAATGTCAACTACACCGATACCACCATCGCTGCTGGCAATACCTACCAGTATCGTGTGGCTGCGACGAACACTGCAGGCAACTCGGCCTTCTCGAACACGGCGCAATTGGCTGTCCCAGCGGTTCCTGCTGCCCCGAGCAACTTTGCGGCTGCGCGCGGACCCAATAACGGGAATACCCGCTCCATTGTCCTGACTTGGCGTGACAACTCGAACAACGAGACCGGCTTCACGATCGAACGCGCTACGAACGCTTCCTTCACCCAAGGGTACAACGCTGTTACGGTCGGTGCCAACACCACCACCTACACACAGACAGGCCTTGGCCGAGCGGTGCGTTACTACTTCCGCATTCGCGCCAACAATGGCACCATCATCTTCTCCGGCTGGGTGAACGCGAACAGGTTCCCAATCACCACAGCCCCATAGGAAATTCAGGTACGCCTGAAAATCTACGCCGCCCTTCGCAAGGAGGGCGGCGTTCTGTTATAGAATGAAGGTTGACAATTTGGAACGATATTTACAGGAGCAGATATGTTATCTCGATCAGGCCGCTACATTTTCTTATTCATCATGATCGTTCTTGGCTCGATCATGGCCGTATCTTCGAATGTTCAGGCGCAGTCTGTTCAGCAAGGTGTGGTGTATAACCAGCCCATTGACCCGGCCGGACTCCTTGTTCAATCTTCATGGTTGGACCCGGATGGCAGTGATTTCGACCAATACATTTGGGAGAACTTCACGCTTCAAACCGACCAAAGCATTAACACGGTCAACTGGTACGGCGGTTATGATCCGCTAAAATTTGGCCGGGGTGGCGCGGTGACCGATTTTACAGTTGCCATTTATCCATCCATTGCGGCGGGCTCCGAACCTGCCGTGGCCAACCCGCCCCTCGTTGAGTATCAGACGGGCGGGAATGCCGGTGAGTCGGCCATTGAAATGGTCAATGGCATTCCCATGTATTCGTACACCTTCAACCTGCCGGCTCCTTTTCAGGCTGTGGCCGGGGCCAAGTACTGGGTCTATATCGTTGCATCCCAAACCGGCAGCAGCCCGGACTGGGGGTTTGCATCCGGTCTGAACGGGAACGGACATCATTACCAGCGCGGGTCCGGTGCTGGCGGGGATATCATGTACAGATCAATGCCGGGTGATATTGCGTTCAGCCTTCTCGGGCCGACGGTGCCCGACGCTCCAACCTCGACACCCACAAATGCCCCAGTGGACATGCCAACGGTCACCACCGCGCCGACAGTTGGTTCTGTTTCTACAGACACCCCCGCACCGGTTGTGGCCCCAACCTCAACGACCAGCCCGGCTCCAACGCCCTCGCCTCAAAACCCGCCCTGCTTTAGTCCGGCCCTAGCTCTTGCATTGCTCTTCTTTCTCTTTCGGGTTTCAAACCGTTCACTCTGATACTTGAAAAAGAGTTGGTGACAAGATCGAATCTGTTACCAACTCTTTTTATAACCAGGAAACTCTTTCAGGTTTTTCTGTGCATCTTCCACCGTCACTGCTCGAAAGCGGATTTTGCTCACGCCCGCTTCACATTGTGCCAACAAGGGCAGGCTTGCGCGAGTGACGTTGGCGATCTTGGGGTAACCTCCCGTAGTGGGAGCATCTGCCATCATGATGATGGGCTGACCATCGGCTGGGATCTGGATGCTGCCCATGGTCATGCCTTCGGAGATGAGTTCTTGGGTGATGGCTTTTTCGATTGGCTTGCCTTGCAAGCGATAACCCATGCGGTCAAAAGATGGGCTGAGGGTGTATTCGCTTTCGTAAAAGGTGCGGATGCCTTCCGGTGTGAACCAGTCTGCTTGGGGAGCAGGGATGACATCTATGGTCGGGGTTTGGCTGTAAGGCATGAGCGGCATATGGTCGCGGGCGGCGAGTTTGAGCAGTTCAGTTGCAGGAGGGAAGGATTGCAGAACGTCACCAACTTTGAGCGCGGAACCGATTCCACCGCGTAGGTATGTGGAACGGGAATTCATGATGACGGGTGAATCGAATCCACCAGCAATGGCGATGTATGCCCAGTTGCCGCCGCTGGTTTTCTTTACACGCACCGTCCACCCGGCGCGGACGTAGAAGCTCGTCCAAAGCGGGAATGTC
>DAOQBX010000415.1:0-2128 GCA_035340155.1 Anaerolineales bacterium
TGGAAGGAGGCATGTATGTCTACTTTCCTCTTTCTGTTTCCTTATCTCAATGAAGAACCAGGAAGAAATTATCGCACTCTCATCGATCTTTCTTTGTCCCGCGCTTCATCGCGCTTGGCGATGGTGGCGCGCTTGTCATAGGCCTTTTTACCTTTGGCAAGAGCGATCTCGATCTTGGCGCGCCCATCCTTAAGGTAAACACGAGTTGGTACAACCGTCATGCCTTTAATGCGCACATTGTTCCATAACTCGCGGATCTCCTTCTTGTGCAGGAGCAATTTTCGTTTGCGGCGCGGTTCGTGGTTATAGAATTTACCCGCCTGTTCGTAAGGGGCAATGTGCGCTTCGATCAGCCAGGCTTCCCGGCCTTCCTGAACATCCACATAGGATTCCTGGATGCTGATCTGCCCGGCGCGAATGGATTTGATCTCCGAGCCGTGCAGGGCAATGCCTGCTTCGAATTTTTCGAGCAGGGTGTATTCAAAACCGGCTTTGCGGTTGGTGGCGATGATCTTGATGTTTTCAGTCACGAGATGATTTTAGCATGGATTGATTCCCGGCAGAAAGGCGGAAGTTTCCCCCGGTCATTCCAAGCCTGAGCCTGGTCAGCCCCATTTGAGAAGGAAAACGCCGGCCACAATACGCGCCACGCCAAAAACGATCAGCGCCGGGGCCAGCCCGATCACATCCGCCACGACAGGGCCGATGATAGAACTGGCCAGCACAGCGAAGTTAAATACGATGGTGTACCACGCCAGGTGAGAGGGCCGGTCATCAGGCGGGATGTTCTCCAGCATATAATTGGCGTACGCTCCATTGACCAGGGCGAATAGAAAACCGCCTAAAAAGGACAGCGCGTAAAACTGCCAGACATTTTTCGCGAAAGCCAGCATGATGGGGTAGGTGGCCATGCCGGCTACTCCCCAGCCGGTCACTTTTTTATTGCCGAAGCGATGCACAATGCGCCCCAGTTGAGTGGAGGCGATCAGTGTTGTCAGATAATAGAAGGCTGTTCCATTTCCCAGATGACTGTCGTTGAGGTTGAGTACGCGTACGTTATAAAGCGGATACAAGGGATTGGAAAGATAGTGCATGAAATGAAAGAGTAGCAGCGCGATCAGTACGTTTCGGAAGGGCGTTTTCCAGATGTCAAGGCGCAAGGCGGAGGTCAGGCCGCGGGGAGAAGAGACTTGGGTTTCAGGAGCAGGTTTCGGGTCAGAAGGAAGCGCAGGCGAATTGATTTCCAGGGGGCGAACGTTATAGAGGTGAAAGCTGCTCACCGCTGCACCGATGACCCCGATCACAAAGACGATCTGGTACCCACCCGGGAAGACGGTGTTCTTTAGGATAAAACCCGCCATGAGCGAGGTTAGCATATAGGCGATGGCGAAGGTGACGTTGCGGGTTCCGGCCACGCGTGCGCGATATTGTTCGGGGACCGCTTCAGCGAAGAGCGCGTTGAAGCCCACGCCCAGCGGTGTAAGTGGAATGGCCATAAGGAAGGTGATGAGGATGAGCGCCCAGATCTGGCCTTTTTCGTTGAAGATCCAGGGCAGGGGAATCCAGAATAAATAGCCAATGCGGAAAATAACAGAAGACCAGAAGACGGCTTTGCCGGTGTGGCGCTTGCTGATCCAATGACCGGCGGGGATGGCAAGAAAGAGGTTGACCACTGCGGAAGCCGCGTTGAGCAGGCCGATCTCCAGCCCGCTGGCGCCGAGGCGCGTAGCGTAGACGTTAAGAAAGTTGACAGCAGTTCCGCTCAACACGCCGAACCAGGCGATGTCGAGATAGAGGTGAAGAAAGTTGGAGCGATATTTTTGCGGGATGTCTGATTGCCGAAATATGTTGAAACGCATGCGAGGATTATACAATAGACCTTTTGGGTAAGAGTGCCTTGGCAGGCTCATGTCTGCGGTAATAGTAAAATTATATGATGCCGTGTAACGTAGTAAACAAGAGCGGTAACGTTGTACCCGCTTAACTTGGCGCTTTCGTCTCTCACTTTCAACACCCTGAGGACTTATGCTTATGTAAACACCGTGCGCCCAGCACCATGACTGACAAAGAAAAGCAGGCGTGGATCAAACACAATAGAATGGCGTTATCTATTAATCTTGGTTAAGTG
>DAOQBX010000416.1:0-2120 GCA_035340155.1 Anaerolineales bacterium
GCCCAGTTCACTTTTATGAAGGCGCCCACTCCCGAGCATGCTTTTGAAGTGGGGGATAATGTGGAAGTGTTCTGCGACCATGAAAAAGGCCGCGAACGCGTGCGCGGCTGGATCCGGGGGATCGTTGTGCAGGTGGATAACAAGATGGTGGCGGTTCAGTTCCGCTCCAACGTCTTCCTGACCGACGGCTGGATGGTGCCTGACCGCATCCTGTGGTACCCACTGACCTCCGAGCATATCCGCCCGGTGGCCGGAAAGAAATCCTCTGCCAAGAAAGATTTTATTCCGGATTATTAGAACGCGATTTCCTTGCCTGTCATTGTGAGTTATTCCGAAACCATCTCTCAAAGACATTCCATCTGATCCATGACCTTAAACGTAAACGAAATTCGTAAAGACTTTCCCATCCTCGAGCGGACGACCGCCAGTGGCGCCCGAATCGTGTACCTGGATTCGACCGCCACTTCGCAAAAGCCTGTCCAAGTCATCGAGGCGATGAACGAATATTATCGCCGTTCCAACGCGAACATCCATCGCGGTGTGCATACCCTGGCGGAAGAAGCCACGGCCATGTACGAAGGCGCGCGCGAACGCATCGCGAAGTTCATCAACGCCGCTGCCCCGCGCGAGATCATCTACACCCGCAACACCACCGAATCCATCAACCTCGTGGCCTACTCGTGGGCGCGCGCCAACTTGAAGGCGGGCGACCTTGTCATCCTGACCGAGATGGAACATCACAGCAACCTCGTGCCGTGGCACATGCTTCAGGCGGAACGCGGCATTGAACTGGAGTTCATCCCGGTGACGGAAGATGGCCTGCTCGACCTGGATGCCTACAAAGCGCTTCTCACCCGGACCCCGAAACTGGTCTCGTTCACACACATGTCCAACGTTTTGGGCACGGTCAACCCGGCCGGGGAGATCATCCGCTTGGCGCATGCGGCGGGAGCGCTCACCCTGGTGGACGGCGCTCAATCCGTCCCGCACCTCAAGGTGGATGTGCAGGCGCTCGATGCCGACTTCTATGCCTTCTCTGCCCATAAGATGTGCGGACCCACCGGTATTGGCGCGTTGTATGGCAGGACGGCCCTGTTGGAATCCATGCCGCCCTTCCTCGGCGGCGGGGATATGATCAAGGAAGTGAAATTGCGCTCCTTCCGCGCCAACAGTCTGCCGCATAAGTTCGAGGCCGGGACTCCCGCCATCGCAGAAGCGATCGGGTTCGGCGCAGCTGTGGATTACCTGACCGCTGTCGGCATGGAAAAGATCGCCGCGCATGAGCATGCCATCACCGAATATGCGCTCGACCGCCTGGAGGAGATCCCCGGTGTGAAGTTGTTCGGTCCCCCGGCGGATAAAAAAGGCGGAGTGGCGGCCTTCACGCTTGAAGGCGTTCACCCGCACGATGTGGCCCAGATCCTCGACCAGGATGGCATTGCCGTGCGCGCCGGGCATCATTGCGCCCAACCCCTGCATGAAAAATTCGGCATTCCCGCCACCAGCCGCGCTTCCTTCTATCTATATTCGACCAAAGAGGAAGTGGACCTGCTGGTCACGGGCCTGTATAAAGTGAAGGAAATGTTTGGGTAATGGTCTCTTCGTCTGATGGTCAGGTGGTATTGGATCATCTGGCTGCACGACGAATCGACCAACGCCTACAGGACTACCATGGACGATCTCTATCGCGAAGTCATCATTGAGCATTATAAGAATCCCTCCTATCGTGGAAAATTAGACCCGCACGATATCTCCTTTGCGGATAATAACCCCCTGTGCGGCGACCATATCCAGATCGACCTGCAGGTGGATGCGAACGGGGTGGTGGCGGATGCGCGTTTCGACGGGCATGGCTGCGCCATTTCGCAGGCTTCTGCAGACCTGTTGATGGAGACCATTATTGGCAAGCCGCTCGAAGAAGTGAAGCACCTCAACAAGCAGGATGTCCTCGACATGCTGGGCATTGACCTCGGCCCGGTCCGTTTGAAGTGCGCGCTGCTATCGCTGAAGGTCTTGAAGGCGGGCGTGTACGGACTCGGCGAAGCCAGCGACTCATTGGTGGAATGAACCATGTTCAATTACACCGCCTTCGATGAAGCCCAGGCCGAATTTGTAGAGAT
>DAOQBX010000417.1:0-2117 GCA_035340155.1 Anaerolineales bacterium
GGGACGCCGGAGCAAGTGATGAAGGTCAAAGGCTCGTATACTGGGAAATATCTCAAGGAACATATGAAATAAAGTTATCAAAGGTCGAAGGTGAAGGGTTATTATCCCGGCACTTTCGACCTTTGACCTTCGGCACATGATTCCTTTTTTTCAGGTAGAATTATTTTTGTACCCCCTTTAGATGGAAATCTGATGAAAAGGCCGTACAAAAGGAATAATTCATGTCTAATCTACCTCCGTTATCGTCACCCTCCGGTTCGCTGGGCTCCTTCCGCAAACGCAGGCGAAGTGGTCCAAATATCGTCATCATCCTCGCGGTTCTTCTCATCGTTGTCGGTCTTGGAGTGCTTATCTATTGGCTGTTCCAACCGGGCCAGGCCTTGAACTCCTACTTTGCCACAGAGACCCCGACTCCTACGGTCACCAATACCGCTACCAGCACCAGCACCCCTACACCCACTTCAACGGAGACCTCAACTCCCACCATCACGTTCACCCCGACCTTCTCGGCTCCTTTCACTTATACGGTCCAGGATGGCGACTACCTCGCTCTTATTGTGGAAAAATTTGCACTTGGCGATAACGGTATCGACCTGATCTTCCTGTTAAATCCCTACAATGCTGAAACCGGCATTGGAATAAACCCTGCTAACCCGATCATCATTCCGGGACAAGTAATCCTGCTCCCGTACCCCGGCATGCCGCTCCCGACAGCCACCCCCGTCCCGCCGGATCTGCCTCGCGGCTCCAAGATCGAGTACATCGTCAAGCCTGGCGATTCGCTTAGCGCAATTGCTGCCTTGTTCAACAGCACCGTTGAAGACATCATGAAAGAAAACAATATCACCAACGCAAACGCGCTCTCTGCCGGCCAGTTGTTAGTCATTCCTGTCAACATGGTAACCCCCACTGCCACCCGGCCGCCCACCAGCACGCCCATCACCCCGGGACCAGGCACCCTGCTGCCCACCGCCACCCTGACCCCCATCAATGCGGCGCCGTCAGTTACCAGCACCCCGTAAACAACGTAGACAAGAAAAAACCGCGGGTAATTTGCCTGCGGTTTTTTCTTTACAAATCCAACTCCATCATGTAAAATACTGAGCCGTTGTAAAAAGTAAGATTTTTTTGGAGGAAGACCTTGGCTAATATTCAATCACAAATCAAACGCAATCGTCAGAACGAGAAGCGCCGCCTGCGTAATCGCAATGTCCGTGGCGCCGCCCGCACTGCCGATAACGCTGCGCGCAAGGCTCTTGCCGCCAGCACCCCCGAGACAAAAGATGCCGTCCTGAATGCGATCAGCACTTTGGACAAAGCCTCTGAAAAGGGTGTGCTGCACAAGAACACCGTCGCGCGCCGCAAGAGCCGCTTGATGAAAGCCCTTGCCGCGTTGACCAAAAAGAGCGCGTAATAAAGCACTCGAATCGGAGCGGGAGTCGCAAGACTCCCGTTTTTGTTATACCCTCACGGGTACTTTATGCCCACTATTATCTTTATCAACGGCACATCGTCATCCGGCAAAACCTCGCTGGTAAAACTCTTGCAGAAAAAATTGCCGGAGCCGTATCTGGATATGGGCATCGACAAATTCATTTGGATGCTGCCCGGGCGTTATCTTGACCGTCCGCTCTGGGATGATGTGCTCGGAAAAGCGGTTCAATCTGGACCTTTAGGCCGGTCTCTATTTTCAGGCATGCATCACGCCATAGCCGCTGCCGCTTCGCGTGGAAACAACATCCTTGCCGACCACGTTTTCGTTGAAAAAGCCTGGGTGGGCGAATGCGCCACGCTCTTTGCAGGGACGAACGCCTATCTCATCGGCTTGTATTGTCCGCTGGAAGTGTTGGAACAACGTGAGAAAGACCGCAAAGACCGCACCCTTGGTCAAGCCAAGATGCAATACGATATCATTCACAAATTCACCCAATACGACCTCGAGTTGGATACGTCCAAACTGACCACTGAAGAATGTGCAGAGCAGGTCATTGAGCGATTGAAAAACCCACCAGTTGCTTTCAAGAAATTACAGGCAGGTCACGCGTAAAGCGCGACCCTACAGAAGGATCGCTTCGCTATGTTTCAAAAAGAACAACAACTCATTGAAGAAAAGATAC
>DAOQBX010000418.1:0-2101 GCA_035340155.1 Anaerolineales bacterium
GAAGCCGAGGCGAGCATATCGACCGGGTTGTGGGTGTTGGCTGCAGAGGGGAGAATGGCAGATAAAGCCTTCAGTGTCGTGTCCGCCAGTTGGGCAAGCACCAAGCCGTGATGCTCGAGTGAATCGGCGGCGATCACGCCGGGTCCGCCTGCGTTGGTGAGAATCCCGATCCGGTTGCCTTTCGGCAGCGGACAATTCTCCAACGCCCGCGCCCAGTCGAACATTTGCTCGGCGGATTCAGCGCGGAGTACGCCTGCTTTGGTAAAGGCGGCATTGAAGGCTGTGTCAGAGGCGGCGAGTGCGCCAGTGTGTGAGGCGGCGGCTTTTTGACCCGCTTCAAAGCGCCCGACTTTCAAGGCGATGATGGGTTTGTGTTTGCTCACTTCGCTGGCGACTTGCACGAAGCGCCTGCCGTTCGAAATGCTTTCCATGTACATCACGATGACTTTGGTGTTGTCGTCGCTTGCGAGCATGGGCAGCATGTCTGTTTCGTTGACATCGGCTTGATTGCCGAGGCTGACGATGCGCGAGAAGCCGAAGCCCTGCCCGCGTGCCCAGTCTATGATGGCGGCGGCGAATGCACCGGAGTGCGAGATAAAACCGATACTGCCTTGTTCGGGCATGGGCGGCTGGAGAAAGGTTGTGTCGAGCGGAAGATGAGTATCGATGGTGCCGATGCAATTAGGTCCTAATAAGCGCACATTGTATTTTTGTGCGATCTCTACGCATTCCTGTTCAAGCACAGCGCCTTCTTCGCCGACTTCTCGAAACCCTGCTGAAACGATAACTGCTGCTTTGATTCCGCGCCTGCCGCAATCTTCAATGACTTGCGGGGTGGCTTGGGTGGGGACAATGAGGATGGCGAGTTCAACCGGGCCGGGAATGCCTTGCAAACTGGTGTGGATTTTTCGCCCGAACACTTCGCCGCTTTTTTGTGCCACGAGGTGGATCGCACCCGTGTATCCGCTTTGGATGAGGTTGCGGGCAACGCCGTAGCCAAGTTTTTCGGGTGAGGTCGAGGCGCCAAGGATGACCACGCCTTTGGGCTGAAAGAAGGGAAGCAGGGAGAAATCCATGCGCGGATTAAACCACAAAACAGAAAAGATAAAAATGACCATGCACTTTGGACGAAAAAATGTCATAATAATGACCAGACAATATCATCAGGAGGCTTGGCATGGCAGAAACAGAAAAGGCGAATATGGTGGACGAGCAATATGTGTTGAAGCAATACCAAAAGATGATCGATTATTACTGGGGTGCCAGTCGCAGTAACCGCAATGCCTACAAGAGTTACCGCTCATGGTCTGTTATTCTGGGCGCACTGGTGACTTTGATCTCCTCCATCGCCGCCGCGGAATTTGTGCAAAACCCGGAATGGTTGCGTGTGGCTTTTGCGATAGCAACACCGGTCATTGCGGCCATGCTGACCGTCATCAATGGGCTGGGACAGAATTTCCATTGGGGCGCTACATGGCGGGATATGGTCCTGAACGCCACCCGGCTGGAAAGAGAGCGCGACCGCTTCCTTTCCACCAGCCCGGATAAGCGTGACATCCAAAAAGAATTGGATGTCCTTAATTCCATCGTCCTTGAAGAGACCCGCAATTTCTTCCAGCGCGTATTGGATAGTGAGATGAAACCCAAAGATACGCCCCCAACGGAAGGTTAAACCAAAAGCGGACCCAGACAGGGTCCGCTTTTTTATCAGTAAATCTTAGATCCCCCGCCGCGCGCGAATCTCGTCCACGGCGGCTTTGGCGGCCTCGAGACTGACGCCAGTTACCTCGCGGTAGTATTTGACGGCTTCGATGATGTTGTTTCTGCGCAGCGCTTCGATGATGCGCGGGTCATCACTGGCCTCGGCCTGTTCTACAAAGGTCAGGCTGAGATGACGGTAGAGCTGGTCCACTTGCGCTTCCAGCCGGAAGATGCGCTGTTTGAGCGCCGCGATCTCTTGCATTTCCAACGTTGACATGCCTTCCTCCAAAAAGTTTTTTTTCAGATTATAGGCTTGCGTTTTAAACCGGCCATCCTGCGAAGGTACTATTTCTTTTCCTTGATCAATTCATTGACCACTTCGTGCCCCGCCAGCCATTCT
>DAOQBX010000419.1:0-2100 GCA_035340155.1 Anaerolineales bacterium
ACCGAGCGCGATCACTATGACCAGCAGGCTGACCGCCAGGATCAACACCCCGGCCAGCCAGATGCCCTGAAAATCGATCAGAAGCCCGGCGACCACCACTACGGTCAGGAAGGCCGGGAGTGCGATGTTTGGGCTGGCCTTCTTAAAGCCGTACAGTCCATAGCCCATCCCTGCCAGCGACAGCAGGATCATGGCCCAAGTGTAGAACGTGCCCTTCCCGGGGAGCGGCAGGATGAAGATGCCACAGGTATTTTCCAGGTCTGGCTGGGGATATGCAGCGTAGACCCAGGCCCGGGCGAAGATGAAGCGCCCCAGATCCTGATTTTCCGGGCCAATGCTCCATTCCATCTTTTTGGTCTCGCCGGGAGCCAGTTTGATCGGTTCATAAGAAGAGATTGGCGCGGCGCGGGTGCTGATATCCGTTTTTATGGAAGGGGAAAGGTTGCGGTCGGTCCTATTGCTAACCTTGATGGAGAAAGCGCTGGTCTCGCGGGAGGTCATGAGGATCGGGCAGCTCAGGGTGTTCATCTGGTCGCCGCCGGTGCGGTCGAAGCCATAAAAGGCTGCTTCCACGTCTGCCCAGGTGGCAAGGACGGTCAAAGTCAGCCCGAGGAGGGCACCGATTACGTACACAATAAAAAATGTATTATTTCGGGAAGTCTGGTTTCTCATATCTGCTTCTTTCGGGTGGAATGATGAAAATTTTATCCTTTTCCAGAGGATTCGCTCTAATACGCGAGAACTGTTTTTCATGCCATCCCCCGCAGCCTTACGGGGAAAACCACCTTCTTTAATCGGTTATACTTCGGTCGCTTGTGAGGCGGAGTTTGCGCCTTGCTTATTTTATTTCTCAAGAGAAACATCGAAAGTAGTATGACCGACCATATCCGCAATTTCTGCATCATCGCCCATGTGGACCACGGCAAATCCACGCTGGCAGACCGCCTCCTGCAATTGACCGGGACCGTCTCTGAGCGCGACATGACCGAGCAGGCCCTCGACTCGATGGACCTTGAACGCGAAAAAGGTGTCACCATCAAGGCTTCGGCTGTGCGCATGTTCTACACGGCGAACGATGGACAAAAATATGAACTGAATCTCATTGATACTCCCGGCCATGTGGATTTCGGCTACGAGGTCAGCCGCGCCTTGAAGGCCTGTGAAGGGGCCATCCTGGTGGTGGATGCGACCCAGGGCATCGAGGCGCAGACGCTGGCCAACCTGTATCAGGCGCTCGACGCCGACCTGACGCTTGTTCCCGTTATCAATAAAATTGACCTCCCTTCAGCCCGTCCCGATGAAGTGGCCGAGGATGTCGGATCCCTGCTTGGCATCGACCCGGACTCGGTCTTGCGCGTCTCTGCCAAGGAAGGTATTAACGTCGACCAGATCCTCGAAGCCGTCGTGCAACGTGTCCCTGCTCCGAAAGACGCGGACGACGAACCCATGCGCGCACTGGTTTTCGATGCGCATTACGACTCCTACAAAGGCGTGGTGGCTTACATCCGTGTGTTCGAAGGGCGGATCAAGGCGGCCGATGTGTTGCATATGTTCTCGACCAACATTGACTTGCGCCCTGTAGAGATCGGTATCTTTTCACCGGGGATGAAACCCGTGAATAGCATTGGCTCCGGCGAAGTGGGCTACGTGGCAACCGGCTTCAAGACCGTGCATGAGTGCCGCGTCGGAGACACGCTGACAGTAGCCTCTGCCCCCGCGGCCGAACCCTTGCCTGGATACTTCACTCCCAAACCGATGGTCTTTGCGGGTATTTATCCCGTTGAGGCGGACGATTACACCGAGTTACGCGAGGCACTTGAAAAACTTCAACTCAACGATGCCTCATTGACCTATCAACCGGAGACCTCGCAGGCGCTGGGTTTCGGCTTTCGCGCGGGTTTCCTTGGCCTGTTCCACATGGAGATCATCCAGGAGCGCATCGAACGTGAGTATTTGCTGGACGTACTGTTCACGGCACCCTCTGTGGAATACGAAGTACTGACCAGTACGAACGAAGTTGTCAAAGTGGATTCGCCCGCTGAACTGCCCGACCCCGGCAAGATCGTCGAAGTGCGTGAACCGTGGATGAACATCGAGATC
>DAOQBX010000420.1:0-2083 GCA_035340155.1 Anaerolineales bacterium
CCCGCCCCGCCTGGAACACCTGGTGGACCTGGGACCCGCGCCTCACGACGGCAGCAGTGACCGAGTTGATCTATATCGCCTACTTCATGCTCCGCCAGGGCATTGAAGATCCCGAGAAGCGCGCCCGCTTCGGCGCTGTTTATACCCTGTTGGGCGGCATCAGCGCGCCGATCACTTTCATGGTCATCCGCCTCTTCCGCACCATCCACCCGGTTGTCATTGGCAACCAGAGCGCGGCGGCGCAGGGCGGCTTTAGCATGACCCCCGACATGCGTGTGGCTTTCTTCTTTGCCCTCTTTGCCTTCACGGTCATCTTCATTGACCTGATGTGGCACCGCCTCCGCATCGGCGACCTGCAAGATAAGGTCGAAAATCTCAAACTCAAAGTCTCAATGTAATTGGAGGATCAAATGGATACCCTACCCGACACCACCGGCTACATGGTCGCAGGTTATGTGATCACCTTCATCACCATGGGAATTTACGTGCTCAGCATGTATATTCGCAGTAAAAACCTCTCCCGCGACCTCGAAACTCTCAAATCCATTGACGAAGCGGAAAAATAGATTACAAAACGAAAAGAGTCCGTTATAATGAAAGTAACGGGCTTTTTTTGTTTAATTTTTCAATTATGCGGACACGTCGCTGGACGAACGGACTCCTCCTTATTCTGATCGCCATCTCAAACATGGCGTTCGCTCCTGATGCCTCGTCCGCTTCCAGCGTGGACCTGGGCCCGGTCGCTGCACCCAACCCTCCCCCCGGCCCCGACCGTTTCTCCGTCATCGCAGTAAACTATACCGCATCCGAGTGGCACCTGATCACCTGGCAGGGGCAAAAGTTAGCATGTTCCATTGTTGTGGATCATGAAGGCATGCCGCTGCTGGATGAGGTCTACCGCGACTGCGGTACGGCCATTTACGAAACTTGGGTCACCCAACCCCCCTGTAACATTCACGATATTAGCACCTGCAAAGGCTACTTTGCCGTTCTGATCAGCAGCGAAGCAAAGGAAAAAGAGATCGCGATGGAGCTTCCCGCTGCCAGCGCGTGGATCTCCGTTGAGGATTGCCAGCCGGTGTATAGTACGGCCACCCATATCTGTGAGACCAAGCCAACTATTGTCATCTCCGGGCAGGAGCCGCTTCCCAACGAAACCATCCAACGTATCGAAGGAACCTATGATGGCCAGACCTTCATTTGCGAAGGGGCGGATACATGCAAGTTCCGCGTCCCTGAGACAGATGAGGACGGCGCTGCCGTTCAGTTCTGGTCCTACTCGTCTTATGGAGACAGCAGCCTGATCTATGATGCACGGGTGCGGGTTAAGCAAGCGGACGAAGGCGACCCTGACCAGATGTATTGGTATATCGATGTGCTCTCTTCACAATGGCAGGGCGAGGTAACGGCCACCTGCTCCGCTGCATGGGATACCTTCCCTCCCGTAGGCGGGATGCCAAATTGGTTGAGCACCCCCAACGACAGCCAGGAACTCAGCAGCGATATTCCGTATACATATCTGGCGGCGAACCTTATCATGCAGGGCGCCGTCAATGCCAGCGCCTGCCCCGATGGGGGTCTTGCTCCTGGAAATGTAGTCAACCAGTGCGGCATGGATGCAGCACGGGATGCCGTACAGGTCTGGCAGAACCAGTTCGATGAACTCATTCTCAATACTGCTCATGAGACTGGCGTGCCTGCCAGATTGCTGAAGAATCTTTTCGCCCGCGAAAGCCAGTTCTGGCCTGGGCTGTTCTCTGCGGTGAACGATGTAGGCCTGGGTCAGCTGACCGAGAACGGCGCCGACACCACCCTCTTCTGGAATCGTTCCTTCTTTAATCAGTTCTGTCCGCTCGTGATGGACTCTGAATCCTGCGGCGGAGGATACGCCAACTTGGATGAAGAACACCAGACCCTCTTGCGCCGCGCCCTGGTCGGAAGTGTAAATGCCAGCTGCGAAACCTGTCCGCTCGGGCTGGATCTAAGTCAGGCGGATTTCTCCATTGATGTTTTTGCCCAGAGCATGATCGCCAACTGTGAGCAGACCGGGCAGGTGGTTTATAACTATACAGGCCGGTCACCC
>DAOQBX010000421.1:0-2063 GCA_035340155.1 Anaerolineales bacterium
AAGGAAGAGAGACCATGGAAAATTATCAAGACCTTCTGGCTGAGATCCTTATAGACACTGAACCCTTGCAGGCGCGCGTCAGGGAACTTGGCGCACAGATCAGCAGCGATTATCGCAACGCCGACCTTTTGCTCATCTGCATTTTACGCGGTGGTGTGCCCTTCATGGTGGACCTCAGCCGGAGCATCACCATTCCTCATATGATGGATTTCATGGCTGTCTCCTCCTATGGAGTGGGACGCCGCGAGTCCAGCGGCTCTGCTCGAGTGACCCTCGATCTACAAACGGACATTCGCAATAAGAATGTGCTGCTGGTCGAAGATATTGTGGATAGCGGCCATACCATCGCGGCGGTCTTGCAAATGTTGGAGACTCGTCAGCCTAAAACTTTAAAGGTTTGCGCCTTGCTGGATAAGCCCGAGCGACGTGAAGCGCATGTCCCGATCGATTATCTTGGTTTTAGTATTCCCAACAAGTTCGTTTTTGGTTATGGCCTCGACCTCGACGAATATTTTCGAAACCTGCCTTTCGTCGGTGTCGTCGACCTGAATAAATACAAACCGGAATAAGAGCAGGGAAGGGGATTGACAATGGGCGCGGACAAAAATAATTCACCCTACGCGGGTCGTTGGGTGGCTCTTGTCCGCGGCCGGATCGTTGCCCAAGGGGGGACGCGCGAGCAAGCCTTGCAGGCTTCACGATCCAGCCGCCATAAGGAAAGAACGGAAATAGTTTTTATGCCAGCGTATTTTGCATTACCTGCCATATTGGATCAAATAAAGAAGGCCCTGCCCGCCGGACAGGAGATTTACTTGGTTGGCGGGGCTGTGCGTGACTTGTTCACGTCCCGCCTCTCTCTAGACTTTGACTTTGCTCTGCCATCCGGCGGCATTTCCCTCGCTCGAAAAATTGCGAACGCCCTTGATGCAGACTTCATGGCGCTGGATGATGAGCGTGACACGGGGCGTGTGATCATTTCCAATGAAGACGGTACCCGTATCTATCTCGACTTCTCCTCCTATCGCGGAGCAAACCTCGAAGAAGATCTGCGTGCCCGTGATTTCACCATCAACGCCCTTGCTTATAATCTGAACGACGACACGATCATTGATCCCAACAATGGTGGCAGTGACATCCGTGCGAAGGTGATTCGTGCCTGTGCCCCGACCTCCATCTCCGATGACCCGGTCCGCATTCTGCGGGCGGTACGGCAGGCTGCGGCCTTTGGCTTTACCATCGAAAAGAACACCCGCGAACTGATGAAACTTTCGGCCGATCAGATTTTGCGCATCTCTGCGGAACGCTTGCGGGATGAGGTTTTCAAAATGCTGGGCGGCCCCAAGGCCAGCGCCTCCATCCGTGCGCTGGATATGCTTGGCGTTCTCTCACGCCTCATGCCGGAATTGCATAAAATGAAGGGCGTTCAACAATCCCTTCCGCATGTGTACGATGTTTGGATGCATACCCTGGCTGTGATGGATTTTCTAGACGAAACCTTGTCCAGTCTCCGGGTTGGCTACGACGCCGAAAAGACGAACGACATGTTCACAGGTTTGTTGGGCCTGCGGCTGGGACGGTACCGTGAGCAATTGGCAGCGCACCTCTCCAGTTCGCTCAACAAGGACCGCTCTCATCGCTCCCTGCTTTTCTTTGCTGCTTTGTATCACGATGTCTGCAAGCCTGAAACAAGATTTGTCGATGAAGATGGACGCACCCGTTTTTACGACCATGATGTGAAAGGCGCTGAGGTTACAGCCGAACGCGCCCATTTCTTTAACCTCAGCAACGACGAGATCGAGCGCTTGCATGTCATCGTCAAACATCATATGCGACTTCATAACTTCGCGAGCAGGCTTGAGCATGAAAAACAGACTCCGTCTCGTAAGGCCATTTATCGTTTCTTCCGTGATAGTGGCCAGGCAGGTGTAGATTTGATCCTGCTTGCGCTTGCAGATGTTCGTGGGACTCGTGCCAGTGACCTCACGATCGAGGTTTGGAACTCTTATCTGGATATTGCTCGTATCCTGCTTGAGAATTACTGGGAGCGTCCTGAAGAGGTTATC
>DAOQBX010000422.1:0-2063 GCA_035340155.1 Anaerolineales bacterium
GCCGCCTTGATGGCAAAGTATGGGCAGATCATCCCCGTTGTAGAGGCTGGACCGTACAGCCTCAAAGCGCCCATCACCCGCCAGAAATTGCAAATGACCCTCGGTGCAGCCTCTGACCGCAAGAATCAACTGGAAAAATTGGACGACCCAACTTACAAGGCACGGGTCAAGAAAGGAAAGAGTGTGACCACCGGAGACCGTATTTCATATTGGATCGCCAAACGCTATTTGCTGGTGTTAAATCTGTTCATGCTGTTTTACGTTGGCCTGCCCTTCCTGGCGCCGACCCTGATGAAGGTGGGCGCGGAACTGCCCGCGAACATCATCTACCGCATGTACAAACCGTTGTGCCATCAATTCGGTTTTCGCTCCTTCTTCCTGTATGGCGAGCAGCCCTTTTATCCGCTGGCTGAAGCCGGTCTGACCGGCTACACCACCTTCGACGTGGTCTCCGGCATTCCACACCTGGACGATCCTTACAGCGTCACACGTTTCGATGCCCGTAACTACATCGGCGATGAGACCGTCGGTTACAAGGTTGCGCTCTGCGAACGCGATATCGCCATCTACCTTGCCATCCTCGGTTTCGGGGTGGTCTTTGGCCTTACCGGCCGCCGTTTCAAATCTCTGCACTGGATCCTCTGGCTGTTGATCGGTATCGGCCCCATTGGTCTTGATGGGTTCTCGCAACTCTTCAGTCAGTTCAACTGGCCGTGGCTCATGTCCCTCGTTCCGTATCGCGAAAGCACTCCCTACCTGCGCGTGCTGACCGGCCTGTTGTTCGGCCTCGCCACGGCATGGTTTGCCTACCCCAGCATCGAAGAATCGATGAGCGAGACCCGCCAGTATTACATGAAAAAATTCGCGGTCAATCAGGCTTCCGAATCATGATCTTGCATGAAAAGGATGGACTGCGTTTTTACCAGTTCGACATTTTCCCTTCCACCGTGCTCAACGCTGTCTTCACCCGGCAGGGCGGGTTCAGCCCGGCTCCGTGGACCTCGCTCAACTTAAGTATCTCGGTGGGGGATGACCCCGCCCGCGTGGCGGCGAACCGCGTGCGCGCATTTGAAACGCTTGGACGCGAACCTGCTTCCATCCACGACGTGTGGCTGGTCCACGGCACAGACACGGTCTACGCCGATCATCCCCGCCCATTGACCACTGACCCGCTCAAGGCAGACATCCTCTTTACCGACAACCCCGAGGTCTCGCTCTTCATGCGCTTTGCTGACTGTGTGCCGCTGCTCTTTCATGACCCGCAGAAGAAGGTCATTGGTCTGGCCCATGCCGGGTGGATGGGAACCGTAAAAGGCGTGGCTGAAGCGTCTGTGCGCGCCATGCAGGAGCGCTATGACTCGGATCCAGCCGACATCATTGCAGGCATCGGCCCTTCCATCGCAGTGGACCATTATGAAGTTGGGGAGGAAGTGGCGGGACAGTTTCGCGCAAAGTATGGGGACGATGCGGAGCGCATCCTGCAAACGCGCGATGGGAGCATCTACCTTGATCTTTGGACGGCGAACGTGCTCCAATTACAGAAGATGGGTGTGGAGCAGATCCAGGTTTCCGGCTTGTGCACGGCCTGCCATCTGGATGAGTGGTTTTCGCACCGCGCGGAGAAAGGCAAGACCGGCCGCTTTGGGGTGTTGATGGCCCTGGTGTGAGTCCTTTTATGGTCGGCGCGGAAAGAGGCGGGGTAAAATCGGGGCATGAGCGAATTAGTCCAATCCATTCGAGAACGATATCTGGCGACGCTGGAGAAGATCGCGTCTGCCGCAAAAAAAGCCGGGCGGAGTCCCGAAGCGGTGAAACTGGTCGTGGTCACCAAGGCCCAGCCGGTGGAGGTGGCGCGCGCGGCCATCGAAGCGGGCGCACAGGTGTTGGGGGAGAATTATGCCGAAGAGGGTGTTATGAAACTTCAACAGCTGGCGGAATTTTCTGCGGTAGAATGGCACATGATCGGTCACGTTCAGAGCCGCAAGGCGCCGTTGGTGGCCGCGAACTTTAACTTCGTCCATTCGCTGGACAGCCTCAAACTTGCGAAACGGCTCGACAAATTC
>DAOQBX010000423.1:0-2043 GCA_035340155.1 Anaerolineales bacterium
CGGGCTGGCCGCAACCATCAAAGGGCGACAAGGCAACGTAGTGGAAGAGATCTTTGCAGAAGCGCAGGAAGGGAAGTATGACCTGGTCTGCATGGGTTCGTCGTATAGTGTACATTCGCTGCGGCAAATGTATTCCGCCAACGTAACCTCGGAAATATCCGACGGTTCGCTTTGCCCGGTGCTGACAGCGCGGTATAAGGTCGGTTGATCAACAAAAAAAACGGAGCGCACATCGCGCTCCATTTTTTTGTTACATACCCGGCACGTACTTTTTCTCCCATTCGGCGATCGCCGCTCGAATGGCAGATTTGACGACCTCATCGGGGACATCATCGATCGAGTCATATTTTTGCAAACCAATATAAACCTCTACTGTCCCCTGCGGCGAATCTGTCAGACGGATGCCGCGATCTTCCAAAGGTGTGTTAATGATACGCCGCTGCAGGACCGAGTCGATCTGCTGGACGATGCTGAGCAATTTAAACTCCTGCTCGGCATCTTTCTTTTTCGCAGGCTGCCCGGCAGCCACATTCATCAATGAGGAAGTGATCGATGGGTTTTGCAGGGAAGGCGTCTGCGCGGCGGCCATGCGCACAGGAGCAGGCCCCACTGCTGGGGTGGAAGAAACCGGCTGGGCCGATTGCGCAGGCTGAATGGGAGCATCCAAATACGGGCGGAGAAGTGAAACGAGTTCAAGCAGCCGCTTTCTTTTTTCAGCAGAAAAATTGGCCTGGGCCAAAACCGCTCCATCCATCTCAATGGCCTTATCTGCCTTGATGCGCAACAGACTGCGCTCGGCCACTCCCTCTGGAAGTTGCGACTTGAGCAATTGAGCCTCGGCCAGCTTCTTTTCGGCATCGGCTCGCGTGATCTCGACATTCATCTCCATGGTCTCGATCTTTTTCCGGGCTTCGATGTTCATATTGAAATAGCCGAGGAATCCGCCGATCCCAAAGATCAACAAGCCCAGAACCCAGAGAAGGATGGTCGGTATGGTTGTCATGGCGAAATTCAGTTGCATGCTTACTTCCTTTCGATCACCTGGCACTTCGGACAGAAATGCGTCCCGCGCTGGCCCACGGTCATTTTTTGGATGGTCGTACCGCACACCAGGCAGGGCTTGCCTTCACGGTCGTACACCCGAAAATAATTCTGATACTCGCCGCCGCGATAAACCCAGTCGATACTCGCGCCGTTGCGACGGATGCCTTCCTGCAATACCGCGCGGATCGCTTCGCACAACGCCGCGGCCTGCTTCTTCGTCAGCGAGTCGGAACTTCGCTGCGGGTGCAACTTGGCCATATGCAGGGACTCATCAGCATAGATATTGCCGACCCCGGCAAGAAATGTCTGGTCAAGCAGCAACGGCTTCAACTGTCGCTTGCGGTTGCGGAGATTCTTATACAACCACTGCGGCGTGAACTCCGCACCCAACGGCTCGGGACCCAATTTACCGAGGATGGTCTCCGGCTGATTTGTCAACCAGACGCGCCCGAACTTGCGCGTATCATTGAAGGCCAGGTGACTCTCCATTCCATTCTTTGAACGCAAGGCAAGGATCAGGCGGTCATGTTTTTCGGCTTTAATTTTACCTTTTCTTACACTTAAATCCCCGCTCATACGCAGATGTATCAGGAGATTGTAATTCTCCAGATGGATGATGACGTACTTTGCCCGCCGTGAAACCCCGAGAACCTTCTGTCCTTTGACTTGTTCCTTGAACTTCGCCGCGGATGGGGTCGCCACCGTCCGCGCCCAGCGTACTTCGGCAGAGGTGATGACCCTGCCGAGGATGTCAGGTTTAATGGTCTGTGCTACAGTTTCGACTTCAGGAAGTTCTGGCATATACACCAGTAAGCAGCAACCCGTAAACAGCGCGGACGAGCACTTTCTATTTACGGATCTTAATCTTATTCGTTGAACATCTCTCCCACGGAGAGTCCTAAATGTATACGGCGGATGACCTCACCGAGTAGCGGCCCGACGGAGAGAATCGTCATATTCGGCAATAACTTGCTCTCGGGGACGGGCACAGTGTTGGTG
>DAOQBX010000424.1:0-2012 GCA_035340155.1 Anaerolineales bacterium
AACGTGCCGCTTCAAGCACATTGAACGTGCCAAACGCATTGGATTCAAAATCATCCCTTGGATCGGTGACCGAGGTGGTCACTGCCACCTGACCCGCCAAATGAACGATCACATCCGACGTTTTGGCTGCTTCTGTTATTCTGGCAGCATCGCGCACATCCGCGACAATGACCTCGAAAGCCTGATCCCCAAATTCCTGTTTGAGCCACTCCAGGTTGCGAGGCGCACCGCCGCGGGACAAGTTGTCGTAGATGGTGACTTTCTCGCCGCGTTCGAGCAGGCGGTGGACATAGTTCGAACCGATAAACCCGGCGCCGCCGGTGACAAGATACTGTTTCGACATGCTTTGTTTAGTTCTCCTGTGTTTCTGTCTGGCCCTTGTTCCTGAGGTCCATCAACTGTTGATACACCCCGGAAAGGGTCTGGCCTTCGCGAGCCAGACCAATGCCGCCAAGTACACCACTATTCAAATAATTGTACAACCGGGCCGTTAGGGCTACCGCCAGTGAAGTGGATTGGTCGCCAGTGAAGAGGGTCAGGGCAGCACTGATGGCGCCTTCAAACGTCCCCACGCCGCCGGGCAGGGCCGGGACAGCTCCGCCAAACGCGGCTGCACCCAACACGAACAGGATCCATTGGGGTTGAGCCTGCGGAAAAAAGGCCCGCGTAATAAGATAATAGGAAATGAGAGCGGTGAACCAGTTGAGCGTCATCCAAAAGAGGAAACGCAAGAAAAGCCAGATATCGGTGATAACTGCCAGACCATCCAGAAAGGATTCAAGAAAATTTCCGCCGAATTTCTGCAGGGTGGTCCAGCGTGTGCTTAATTTATGGAAAAGGTCCAGCGCCCATTGACGGTTGCGCGCAAAGATATACATCAACACCAGACCTACGATCATCACCCCACCGATGATGTAGCCGATCTTTTCGGAGCCTTGCGAGTCGGTTACATAAGTCAACCCCAGCAAAAGCAGCGCCGCAGAGAAGGCCAGGTCCACCACACGCTCAATGACGATGGTTGGCAGGACCTCACCGAAAGCCATACCAGATTTACGGCTGAGCAGAAAGGCGCGTCCCAATTCGCCAAGGCGGAAAGGCAGGAAGGTGTTCAACAAATAACCTTCGCTGGCGGCGAAGAGCACATCCACATATCTGGGTTTGTCACGCAACAGGGAATGCCAGACCTTGGCGCGCCCGGCCATCCACACAAAGGAAAGTACCACCGAGCCTGAGAGGATCGCGTAATTCGCGTTCTTGATGGAATTCCACATGGTTTGGAAATCCACAAAGTAAAGGATGGCGGCGATAAGCACCACGCTGATAAGCGCGCCGGGAATAATTCTTTTGATATCTTTCATAAGGTTCATTCTGGTCGAAGATACAAACTCGCCGGAACTCCGTAACGAATCATTCGTCTTCCAATTTCAAGACAGCCATGAAAGCGTCCTGCGGGATCTCCACATTACCGACCATCTTCAAACGTTTTTTGCCGCGTTTTTGTTTCTCAAGCAATTTCTTTTTGCGTGAGATATCGCCGCCATAACACTTCGCCAGCACATCCTTGCGCGTGGCTTTGACGTTGGCGCGGCTGATGATACGCCCGCCTGAAGCGGCCTGGATGGCAACATCATACAACTGGCGGGGGATTAAGTCCTTGAGTTTGGTGATGAGGCGCTGACCTTTGTGATACGCATCTTTCTCATGGACAATGGCTGCCAGCGCATCGACCGGGTCACCGTTGACGAGGATCTCCAGTTTCTGCAGGTTGTCCGCGCGGTATTCGAGGAATTGATAATCAAGCGAGGCATAACCCTTGGTGCGCGACTTGAGATGATCGAAGAAATCCACAATGATCTCAGAGAGGGGGATCTCAAAATCCAACTGCACACGGTGCGGGGCGGGATGTTCCTGCTGCTTGAAGATACCGCGCCGCTTCGTCACCAGATCCATGATGGGGCCGTAGTAATCGGTGGGAGTGATGATCTCGATGTTCATCCACGGTTCACGCACTT
>DAOQBX010000425.1:0-2001 GCA_035340155.1 Anaerolineales bacterium
GCTGGCTGGGCTATGGCGAACGCGCGAAGGCGGGACTTAAGTTCAACGAGCTGGTGGCCACCGGCAAAGTGAAGGCACCCATCGTTATCGGACGCGACCATCTGGATAGCGGCTCGGTGGCTTCACCCAACCGCGAGACCGAAGCGATGATGGACGGTTCGGACGCCATCTCCGATTGGGCCATCCTCAATGCGATGATCAATGCTGTGGGCGGTGCGACCTGGGTGTCGTTCCATCACGGCGGCGGCGTGGGCATGGGCTACAGCCAGCACGCGGGCCAGGTGATCGTGGCGGATGGAACCCCTGAAGCAGCGGCGCGCCTGGAGCGTGTATTGACCACGGATCCCGGCATGGGCGTGGTACGCCATGCGGATGCCGGATATCCGATCGCCATGGACGCGGCCAGGCGGCATGGAATCAAAATGCCGATGCTCCGAAAAGACTGAGAATCGAAGGAGGCGTTCAGGCGGGTTTTCACATGAATTTTATTTTATCTTCACCCTGCCTTTACTCTTACGGTTTCGCTCCTTTGATAAGATTCGGCAGGATAACCTAGATGAAAAATTACAGTGTTCTTTTACTGTTCCTGCTATTGTCAGGGAGCATTTCAACGCCCCTCTTTTTAGGGTCCGGAATGATCGCAAGGTTCCCGGCTGCCGCACAGGCGCCGGTGCTGGTGGTCACGCCTGTGGCAGACGCGGCGCCTGTACCGATCGTGGCTCCGTCTCCGCAGATCGAGCGGGTGCTGATCGTGAGCTTTGACGGCATGCGCACCGATGCGATCGAAGCCGCGCCGATGAACAACCTGATACAGTTGATGGGGAACAGCGCATACAACCTGACGACCGCCATTACGATCGCCTACCCGGTCACCCTGCCCAGCCATGCCGCCATGTTGTCCGGGATGTGCATGGACAAGAACGGGATCTACCTGAACAAGTATTTCAAATACATGGGATATTCGCAAGGCACGGATATCTTCGATCTTGCGCATGCGGCGGGCCTGCGGACGGTGATGGAGGTGGGGAAGGATAAACTCCGACAGATCGCCGAACCGGAGACGACCGATGTCTTTGAAGTGCAATACGAAGAGTCGTTGATCGGTGAGGCGGCAGTGGAACAGATCTCGCAGGGGTTTGGGCTGATGTTCGTGCATTTCCCCTCGGCCGATGAAGTAGGCCATAAATACGGATGGATGGGCGGTTCGTATCTGCTCATGCTGCGCAATGGGGACGAAGCGTTTGGAAAGATGTTGGCGGCCCTGGATGCCAACGGACTGCTGGACACCACGTTGATCATCGTGACCGCGGATCATGGCGGCCATGATAGCAACCATACCGGGTTTCTTATCGAAGATTACCGCATCCCCTGGGTCGCTTCGGGGCCGGGAATTGTGCCCGGCGAGATCACGGCGCGCATCCATACCATGGACACAGCCGCCACCGTGGCCTATGCCCTTGGGTTCCCCCAACCGGAGGAGTGGGACGGTATTCCGGTATATGAAGCGTTTGGGGAGCCGCGTTTGAAGATCCACCCGGAAAGCGTGCAGTGGCCCTGTCACCAATGGAACTGAACAACGGAACCATACCCTGGATGCAACCAAGATGCCGCCCTCGACCCTGAGAGCGGCGTTTTATTTACAAGGTGACATGCGGGGTACAGGGCGGGAAGGCCTTTATAATATGGGCCGGTCATAGCATCTCATGAGACGTCTTAGATTATTCACTCTGATATTCCTGCTGGCGGGCTGCGCGCCGATACCCAACTTGTGGGGAAGTTCCCTGCCGCCTGCGCCCACGCCGACCGGCCTGAGCCAGCTGCCAGGCCCGACGCTGCAGGCTGCCGCCATCCCTGTGACTGCCACATTTGAATCGACAGCGACCATTCCGCCTGCCACGACCGAACCCCCTGGCGTCACACCCGCAGCGACAGCGACCGTCCGGGTCACGCCGACCCCTGCCGGGGTGAGTGTGAAGCGGGTCTTGATCATCAGTTTCGACG
>DAOQBX010000426.1:0-1998 GCA_035340155.1 Anaerolineales bacterium
TAAATCCCCTCGAAAAGCCTTAATTTACTGGCTTGAACAGGGGGCATCAGAAGTATGAATACCCCCAAAATATATTTCAGGATTTCCATACCCCTTACGAAAGGAGAAAGCCATGTCCCAAACCAACTACTTGACCCCCGAAGGTGAAGCCAAACTCAAAGCCGAACTCGAAGACCTGAAGGGTCCGCGCCGTGAAGAACTTGCCGCACGGCTGCGCTCCGCTATTCAAATGGGTGATCTTTCGGAAAATGCAGATTACCACAAGGCCAAGGAGGATCAGGGGTTCCTCGAAGGCCGCATCAAGGAGATCGAAGCCATCCTCCGAATTTCGGTCATCATCGAAAAAACAGGCAGAGCGGATATTGTCTCCATCGGTTCCCATGTGACCATTCAAGAAGATGAGTTCGATCCTGAGACCTATCACCTCGTGGGACCGACCGAAGCCGACCCACGCAAAGGAAGGATCTCGAACGAATCCCCCATCGGCCGCGCACTGATGGACAAGAAGGTCGGTGATATTATTGAAGCCGACGCCCCTGGCGGCAAGATCAAATTCAAGATTGTCAAAATCGAATAGATGACAAAAAAATCCCGCTCAATATGAGCGGGATTTTTTATTAACCCTGACGCGGCCAGACCGCCAATTCAAGGGTGATGCGTTCGAAGTAACTGCCATCCGGCAATGGCCCCTTGCCGTACTCCAAGTCAGATACCGTGGCGAGCAGTTGAAGCGTCGCCGTTTCCAACAAGACCTGCGAACGGGGTTCCACTACCACTAATTCCCCTTTAGGCTCAAGGCGGGAACGAATACCAAGGTCACTAAAGGCATGCTGCGACATCAACACCTTGGTGGCGGTCTTGATATCATTCTTGTCGAATAGCCAGATCTCAAGCGCGGTCACCTTCTTTGGATCGCCCACGCCGATGATCTCCGCTACTCCCACACCATACTCACCCATGAACTCACCCGCCTGAGTATCAATGCTGAAGGATTCGTCATACAGATCGTCGCCCAAAACATACGTAGTCATCGTCTGAGTGATCGGTGTGGCAAGACCAAGTTCTTCAAAGTTCGTACGGGCTGCGCTACGGTTGATCTCAGAAGCCTGCATGGCTGCGGTCACTTCGCCAGAGCCACGCTTGCCAAGCAAACGGAAGAGATACATACCACTCGCAGCGATCACACCCAACACCACAAGCAGGCCGATCGCGATCAGGGCCGTCCGCCCCAGGGAAGAAGTTTGTGCAGTCTCATCGGAAGGTTGCGCGCTCTCGGCAGTCAGCACACTCGTCACCAGATCGCCATATGACTTGATCACGATGGGGCTAATTCCATTGGGGTTATTTTGAATATTCGTAAATGCCTGCTGGGCGCTGACACCAAGGCCTTTCCAACGCTCAACAGCCAAATTCGGGTTCTGATTAACCAGGTATGAGTCGATGGCCATGCGCAGGTAATCTTCCTGCAAGTCGGCCCGCAAATAGGAAGGCGTAGCATCCTTAAAATCGACTGGATCAATCACATAACCCCAGAGAAGCCCCAAAACCAGACCTGCAATAAAAAGGGCAACCGGGAGGATGGGAATTTTTTTCAATAAAGCAACGATGAACTGCATACTCGACTCCTTCTCTCTTGGACGCTTTTGCCTGATTATACAACGTAATCCCGGCCATCAGCATGGCAGAATGATTGCCTCGAAGGCTTGAACGACGCTTCAGGCTTCGCCGTTGCCTGCATCCCCAACCCAGGCAGCCTTTTGGCCTCAAACGTTCTCGGGAACGATCTCCTCCAATAGGAACGATTCGGAGCAGTTCGTACATTGAGCCTCGCGCTTGTTCGCGACCACCAACAGGCCGTTACACTTTGGGCAAGGCTTGGCCAGCGGCCTCTTCCAGGAAGTGAAATCGCAATTAGGATAATGGGCGCAGCCATAGAAGGTGCGGCCCTTGCGGGTCTTGCGCTCCACAAGATCGCCGCCATCCTTCGGACAACTAACT
>DAOQBX010000427.1:0-1989 GCA_035340155.1 Anaerolineales bacterium
CGACGAGATATGCCATGCTGAAACGCGCCAATCCTGAAAGACGCTGTGAAATTTTAGCGAAGACCAGGATCGAGCCAAGCAAGGGAACAGCGATCATGACCCATTGCATGGGTGAGTTGGACATGGCGGTGGGGACCAAGGGCGTGATGAGTCGCGGTACAAGCACCTGCCAGATCACCACCGAGGCAACATACCCCGAAGCCACGCCGACAAAAACATATATAGCCACGCGAAAGAGTGGATTGTCGCCGATAACGTAGCTCAAGATGAGAATGGTAAAGAGGAAACTCAACGCACCGCTGATGAGATCGGGGGAGAGGGTCATATTATTTCATCCCCTTTCCGGCAGGTTTGCGATCGCGCAGGCCAAGAGCCAGGTTCCACAGGCCGCCGAAGAGGGTTAAGACAACAGCTAGGAACATGCCGACGCTGTACGCATCCCAGTACAGCCGCGCAGTGCCGGGCCGCCCTGCGTTATATTGTTCGAAGATCGCCCCGCCATACAGGCCGGAGACAATGCCATCCACCTGACCCGCTGCGTAATACGGTTGGATCATCGGAGTGGACTGGGCGCTGGAGATGATGAGGATCGGCGTGTCCTTGCGCGTGATCTCGGTCTGTTCAACCCAGGCGCGGGCGGAGTCGGCATTGTCGGTAAGGAGGATCATGGCGGCGAATTGATTCAAAGCGGTCACCCCTTGCAGCGGAGTGGAAGTCCATGCGGGCTGGGAGTTAATATCGACAGGCGCGACGCTTGCAGGGTCCAGTGCAAAGGCGCGGATGCCTGACTGTCCGCCGGAAAGGTAACCCAGGTTCAGATAGGTTGCTCCACTTTGGTAGTTGTGACCAGCCAACGGTCCGGAGATGAAGCGCTCTGCCAATATGGGGCCGGTCTCGTTGGTGGAAATGAAAGTCAGGCGCGGATGTTTTAAGAGCAGGAGTTGGTCAAACACTGGCGCAGCGGCGGCCTCGATCTCACCGGCTCGCGAAGGCTCATAGTCGAAAGCCACCAACAAGGTAGATCCCTCGGGGATGGCCTGTGTCACTGAGATCGCATCGCGGGTTTCATTGGGAACGCCCACCGGCGTGGAGAAGAATTGTGTGCGCAGAAAAACGGGAGCAGCTACAGCCACCAAAACCATGAAGGCAATGAACCAGCGCAATGTGCGCGACGCCCTGTAAGCAGAGAGGGATTCGATCGGGTCCGGCGAGGTTTCTGCCGCAAGGACTTGCTCCAAAATTTCGGCATGTGCCATCTGCTCTTTGGAGGCGTTGAGTTTGATCGAGTAGGCCTTGGGTTTGCTGGTGGGGGTGAAACCCGGCACGGCAGGCAGGACTCCATGTAAGCCTGCCAAAGCGCCGCGTGATTCCAGCGGAAGGTCTCTGTTGGGGGTGGGTGCCGGTTGAGCCTTCTCCACCCTGGAGGTATCTGCCGGGCGCATCGCCTGTACCCAGGAAGGCAGTTCACTGGGGGCAAGCGCGCCATCGACCGGGCTGGTGGAAGGAGAGATTGATGAGGAGGAGTCTACTGCGTTCGAAAGCCAGTCCGGCATCTCCGTGAACAAGCTATTGACGTTCTCGTCAGAATGAAAGTCAGTTGAAAAAGCCGGGGCATTTTCAAGAGTTGCCTCCGACTCGGGTTTGATTTCAGAGGCCTGGTCTGCAGCGAGTTGGAAATCTTTGAGCCAGTCTTGCGAATCTTGCTGTGGTTCGGGGGCGGCATCCGGTTCTTTTGCAGCCTGGCTAAAGATGGATGATTCCGGCGCAGCTGCTTTTAACCAACCGGGAAGCTCGGTAAAAATGTCGTCTGATAATGGCTGCGAGTCCGGTTCGGGTGGAAGTTGGATCGGGGCTTCATTGGCGAGCCAGGCCGGGGTCTCGGAATCGGATGCGGCACGATCATCCTGCAACCATTTGGGAGTGGTATCTTGTTTCGGAGTTTCGTTACTTTGCCAATTGGGAGTCTCGATGGGAGGAGCAGACGCTTCA
>DAOQBX010000428.1:0-1989 GCA_035340155.1 Anaerolineales bacterium
AGAACACCACCGGCGTTGAACTGAACTCCCTCGATGAGAATGCGGGTTCCGCCGATGAATTGGCTGCCATTGACGCCAACAAGGGCAACACCGGCCCGCAGGCTCCTGACATCGTGGACGTAGGTTATGCCTACGGCCAGCAGGGCATTGACGGCGGCTATTACCAGCCCTACAAAGTCTCCAACTGGGACAAGATCCCCGACACCGTTCTTGGCCTGCCCGCTAAGGACCCCAATGGTTACTGGACCGGTGGTTACTACGGCGTGATGGCTCTCGAAGTCAACACCGCTGTTGTGAAGACCGCTCCGCAAAATTGGGCCGACCTGCTCAAGCCCGAATACAAGGGCCAGGTCGCTCTGACCGGTGATCCCCGCAGTTCCAACCAGGCTGCCCAGTCTGTTTTCGCGGCCTCCCTCGCCAACGGCGGCTCCCTTGATGATGTTCAGCCCGGTCTTGACTTCTTCAAGCAGGTGAACGATGCCGGTAACTTCGTGCCCGTGATCGCCAAGGTTGGTACCGTTGCCCAGGGCGCGACCCCGATCGTGCTCGCTTGGGACTACAATGCCTTTGGTGACCGCGACTCCCTCGCTGGCAACCCGCCCATCGAAGTCATCTACCCCAGCCCCACCATCGCCAGCATGTACGTTCAGGCCATTAGCGCTTATGCTCCGCACCCCAACTGCGCCAAGGTTTGGATGGAAATCATCCACTCCGACCAGGGCCAAATGGCCTGGATGAAGGGTTATGCTCACGGCGTGCATCAGGCCGATATGGAATCCCGCGGCGTGATCCCCGATGATCTCAAGGCCAAACTGCCGGCGTCCAGCGCCTACGCTTCCGCAGTTTCCCCCACCCCCGACCAACTCTCGGCCGCGCGCGATGCGATCAAGAACGGCTGGGACTCCACAGTCGGCGTTGAAGTAACTGAATAACCCGGACTCATGTCCACACAAACAAAACAGGACGCGCTTTTGGCGCGTCCTGCCCCTATTATGGCATCTTGGGCGTGGCTAGGCCTCATGCCCTTCTTTGTCTTTGCGTTCCTGTTCCTTCTCTACCCCTCTTCCACGATCATTGTCCGCACCTTTCAAGACTCTCAAACGGGGGCATTCACCTTTAAGAATCTTGTGAATTTGGTGACCGACCCATACGTTCTTGGCGCATACAACATGAGCATCAAGATCAGCGTGGTGACGGCTCTGGGCGGCGGCATCTTCGGCTTTATGCTTGCCTATGCCTCCATCCGCGGCGGGCTTCCGCGCTTCATGCGCTCGAGTCTGATGACCTTCAGTGGCGTGGCCTCGAACTTTGCCGGTATTCCGCTGGCGTTCGCGTTCATCGCTTTGTTGAGTCCGACGGGCATGTTAACCAACTGGTTGAAGGCAGTGGGGATCAATGTTTACGACTATGGCTTCACCCTGTATAAGTTCTGGGGGTTGAGCCTGGTGTATATGTATTTCCAGTTCCCGCTCATGGTGTTGATCATTGCCCCCGCCATTGACGGTTTGCGCCGCGAGTGGATAGAGGCGTCTGAGAACCTTGGTGCGACGACCTTCCAATACTGGCGGTACGTTGCGTTCCCCATCCTGCTCCCTTCGATTCTCGGTTCGATGATCCTGCTGTTCGGGAATGCCTTCGGCGCTTTTGCCACGGCGGTCGCGTTGACCGGCGGCTCCTCAATCAATCTGGCTACCATCGTCATTGGTGCCCAGCTTCGCGGAGATGTGTTGGGTGACGCCGGGCTTGGATATGCGGTTGCGTTCGGAATGGTGATCGTCATGTCCGTGGTCATGGCGGGATACACGATCCTTCAACGGCGGGCTGAAAGGTGGTTGCGATGAGACGCGGTGGTGTGATCTGGTCCTGGTTTTGGATGATCCTGGGGGTCTTGTACTTTTTCCTGCCGCTTCTGGCAACCTTTATGTTTTCCTTGCGCGCCGAGATCGGGCATCTTGGCTTTAAAGCGTATCAGAATATTTTTGCAGACCC
>DAOQBX010000429.1:0-1964 GCA_035340155.1 Anaerolineales bacterium
GGTGTGCGCGTCTATACGATCGGCTTTGGTACTACGAATAACAACGCGCCCATGAATTGCAACCCCTACGCTTTCTCAACCGATCCCTTCTCTGACCCGTTCAGCCCGTTTGATCCGTTCGGCGGAGGCGGCGGCCGGAATGGGTTCCGCCGTGAAATTGACGAAGAGACCCTCAAACAGGTTGCCGATACCACGGGCGGTGAATATCATCTTGCCGAAAGTTCCGAACAATTGCAGGATGTCTTCGACCGGCTGCCAACCCAATTATTCACCATCACCCAGACCATTGAGGTCAGTGTTGCTTTTGCGGCCGTCGCTGCGCTTTTCATTGTGATCGCCATTGTCCTGTCGATCATCTGGAATCCATTGTTGTAGTTTGCGCAGGCGTTGCTTCCTTACCGACAAGTGGATCACCGATCTTTCCGCGCCTTCTAATTTATAAAATCTGATACGGGTATAATTCATCCAATGGATGAAAAACTCGATTTCAAACCTTTCGGCTGGTCTGCGCTTGCGCTTGCGCTTATTGGCTGGGGAGGGTTGTACCTGGTCGTATCCTTAACCCTGCCCTTTGTCTGGCCGCGTTGGGGCTTCTTCGCCCTGCTGCTCATGGCGCTTACCGGTACTGTCCTGCCCGCGGTCTTTTACCTTCACCAACGTTTTCCTACTGATCCTCCCGCCCATGCCAATGTTTTGGTTCGTCAGGCCATGTGGGTGGGTGTCTACGGCGTAACTCTGGCCTGGTTGCAACTCGGCCGGCTGGTCACGCTCTATGTCATTCTCGGCCTGGCTGCGGGTCTCATGGCGGCTGAGTATTTCATCCGATACCGCGAAAAAGCCAACCGCCGTATCCCCTCGATAACCGATGACAACCCTTCGTAACCTTCCATCCATCGAAGGTCTCTTACAGACACAGACGACTGCGTTGATGATCGCGCGCTTTGGACGCCCATTGACCTTGGATGCGCTGCGCCAAACATTGGATGAGATCCGCGCGCGCTTCAAAGCCGGGACTGTGACGGACCTGCCCTCCATTGACACGATCCTCGCCCAGGCCGAATCCACTCTCGCCGCCTGGACGGCGCAGACACTCCATCCGGTGATCAATGCCACCGGCGTGATCCTGCACACCAACCTGGGACGCGCCCCGTTGAGCGAGGCCACCATCCACGCCATGGATGTGGTTTCGCGTGGGTATTCCAACCTCGAGTTTGACCTGGAAACCGGAAAGCGTGGTTCGCGTTTGATCCACGCTGAAGCGATACTGCAAAAATTGACCGGCGCCGAGGCGGCGCTGGTGGTTAATAATTGTGCCTCGGCGGTATTGCTGACCTTGTCTGCTCTTGCAAATAGAAAGAGTGTGGTCATTGCCCGCTCTCAACTGGTGGAGATCGGTGGGGGCTTTCGCGTACCCGATGTGATGAAGCAATCCGGCGCGAAACTGGCGGAGATCGGTACCACCAACAAGGTTCGTTTGTCCGATTACACCTCCGCGCTTGAAGAACCGACTGCGCTGGTCATGCGCGCGCACCGCTCCAACTTCAAGATCGTCGGCTTTACTGAAGAGCCGGACTTCAAGGAGATCGTCGAGGCGGCGCATCAAGCAGGTGTGCCCGTGGTGGATGACCTCGGTTCCGGCGCGTTATACGATACTGCCAAATTCGGTTTCTCTCACGAACCGACCGTGCAGGAGTCCATGCAGGCCGGTGCGGACGTGATTCTGTTCTCCGGTGATAAATTACTTGGCGGCCCGCAAGCGGGGATCATTATCGGTAAAAAGGCCCTGCTCGATAAGATCAAGAAACATCCGTTGGCACGGGCTGTTCGCGCGGATAAATCCTGCCTCTCTGGCATTTCGGCCACGTTGACACATTACCTCAAGGACGAGGCGGAGCGGGAGATCCCCATTCTGAAGATGATGTCTTTGACGTTGAAACAGGTTCAGGGGCGGGCCGAAGCGTGGC
>DAOQBX010000430.1:0-1905 GCA_035340155.1 Anaerolineales bacterium
GCGGCCAACGCGCTGGCTATGGATCCCGAGGTCCGTGCCGTCTCCGTCTTCACTATGCAGGGACGTTCCGCGTGGCTCATGTCCAAGGCGCGCCCTTCGAAGCGTGTGTTGGCCTTCACGCCGCGTACCGAAACATTCAATCAACTGGGTTTCCTGTGGGGTGTGCAGCCGCACCTCATCAAATACGCCAATACTCTCGATGACATGCTTTCCGATGTGGATGCCGCCTTGTTGAAATCCGGTATTCAATCGGGACAGCAGGTGGTGCTGGTCTGTGGATATCCCATCGGTGAGATGCGCCCGCCCAACATGGCCCTGTTGCACACAGTGGGCAGCAACGCTTCGGTGAACCTGGCGCGTAAGATGGCCGAGCAGAACGTCAAGAAATAGATCGGACATTAGAATCAAAAGCGGACGCAGTCTAGAGACTGCGTCCGCTTCTTTTTTAAACCTGATGTTGTCTCGGTTTCCTGTCGGTGGATCACTCCCGTGAAGCGACCAAAATACCGATGCTGATCAAAACCCCTCCGGCGAGGAAGAGCGGCGTAATGGTCTCAGAGAGGAAGAACCAACCGAGCAACGTGCCAACAACCGGCTGGGCAAAGAACGTCAACGAAGCAACAGCGGCGGGTAATTCCGCGAAGGCATAATTCCAGAGGAACATTGCCACCGCCGTCGAGATGATCCCCAGGAACAGGATCCCGCCGATGATCCCCCATGTGATCGTTCCAAACCCCTGCGTTTGATATTCCCACAAACCGAACAACAAACCTGACGGCACACCGCCCAGCAGCATGATCGCGCTGGAAGTCAGTAGATCGGTGGATTGCGAAACTTTACGTACCAGCACGGAATAAAGGGCCCAGGTTAGCGCCGCCGCCAGCAGGCTCATGTTGCCCCAGAATAAGGTGGGGGAAAGTTCTGCGTTGCGCGGGTCGATGACTGCCAGCACACCCAGCGTGGAGATGATCAGCGCAACGATGCGGCGCGGCGTGGACCTTTCGCCGAGCAGGAGCGGCGCGAAAAGCAGCACGAAGGCCGGCGTGGCCGAAGTGACCAGCGAGCCGTTGGAGGCGGTGGAGAGTTTGGTGCCGACGAATTGAAAGCCAAGCGAGATGCCATAGCCCACGATGCCCACCCCGAAACTCTTCCAGAAGAATTCTTTTGTGATGGTCGTTTTTTTTCCGGTTCTGCGGTCGCGGAGGAAGATGACCAGCGCCAGCGTGGCCGCGCCAAGGATCAGGCGGCTGGCCAAAAGCGCAAATGGTGGAATGACATCCAAAACCACCTTGCTGACAACGTACATACCGCCCCAGATGGAGGCGGCTGAAAGACCTGCGATCAACCCTGTGAATGTGTGATGTTTGTGCATAGTCCACCGATTATATCGAAGTGTGTAAATACTGCATGCGTAATTGAGAGACTCCGAAGCATATAAAATTGTGCATTATAATCGCGCCTCATGCAGACCCTTTCTGAACTTATTGCGCAACAACTTGCTGATGCCGGTGTGGATGTGGTCTTTGGCCTGCCGGGCGGTGAAAATGTGGAAATCCTCGATGCCTTGCGGAAACGCGGCATCGATTTTGTTTTAACCCGAAACGAGCCCAGCGCGGTCTTTATGGCAGATGTCCATGCCCGCCTGATGGGCGGGGTTGGCGTTGCGTTGACCACACTTGGCCCAGGCGCAACGAACGCATATGCGGGTGTCGCACATGCCTGGCTGGACCGGGCACCCGTGTTGTTGCTCACTGCCCAGACGGACCCGCAAGTGGTCGGCTCTCACACCCATCAAGTATTGGACCTGCAAGCCATATTTAAACCGGTCACAAAATTTACAGCAGTGCTGACCCCGCAGAACGCGGCGGAGACTCTTGGCCATGCCCTTCAAGTATTGCGATCTGG
>DAOQBX010000431.1:0-1903 GCA_035340155.1 Anaerolineales bacterium
AATACGTCATATCCCTGGTCTACAAGATTCTGAAAAGTGGATTGCATCGTCACGATCGAGACCTGGGAGGTTGTCGGCATGATCTTGGCGGTCTTTAATCGGCTGTAGAATGCATCGGGTTGAATATCCACCCCGTCACGGAAGGTTTCTTCGCCCCAGATCAATACCTGAGGTACGATTGTAATATTATGCTTTTGGGTATATTCGGCGGGAAGATAGGAAGTGCTGTCTGTTACCAATGCGACCTTTGACATTGTCTACTCCTTGGCTGGGTTTTAATTTCGCCTATTTTACCCTCACTGCCCCTCTTGTGGAGTGAAATTAATTTTTTAAGCCTCATGGTATAATCTTGACCTGCTCGGGTATTTCACGCAAATCCACTCGTAGGAGCCTGTCTTGGCCTTCAACCCAATCAACTGGCTGTTAGGCCTGTTTTCTTTAGATATTGCCATTGACCTTGGCACTGCGAACACCCTCGTTCACGTTCGCGGCAAGGGTATTGTTATCAATGAACCCTCCTGGGTGACGGTGGATAAGAAGCAGCGTCAGCCATTGGCGATCGGCCTGGAGGCCAAGGAAATGGTCGGACGTACGCCAGCCAACGTAATGGTGGTGCGCCCTATTCGCGATGGTGTGATCGCAGAGTTTGATGTAACCCGAGTGATGCTGGAATATTTCATCGGCAAAGTACATGAACAAAGTGTCGTACCTCTTCCGCGTCCGCGTGTGATAGTAGGCCTTCCCACCGGTGTGACAGAAGTGGAAAAGCGGGCGGTGTATGATGCAGTGATGGCCTCCGGCGCACGCCAGGCCATGTTGATCGAAGAACCGATCGCGGCGGCGCTCGGAGCGGGTCTGCCGGTCGGAGAGATTCGCGGCTCGATGGTGGTCGACATCGGCGGCGGCACCACTGAAGTGGCGGTTATGTCCATGAGCGGTGTGGTGGCCTCCCGGTCCCTGCGTGTCGCAGGGGATGAGATGGATCAGGATGTCGTTCAGTACCTGCGCAACAAATATAATTTATTGGTTGGCATGGGTATTGCGGAACAGATCAAATGGCAGATCGGCTCGGCCTATCCGTTGCATCCGGAAAAGACAATGGAGGTTCGCGGGCGTAACCTGGTGACAGGTCTGCCTGAGACCATCGAAGTCTCTTCGGTTGAAATTCGCGAAGCGCTTTCCGGTTCTGTGCAGGTCATCATTGATACAGTTCGTGATGCCTTGGATGAAATTCCTCCCGAGATCGTGTCCGACCTGATGGATATTGGCATTTGTCTGGCCGGAGGCGGGGCCCTCCTGCAAGGGCTGGCGGAACGATTGACCGATGAATTGAAATTGCGTGTGTGGGTCGCGGAAGATCCGCTAACTTGTGTGGCGCGCGGCGCGGCGATGGTCTTTGAAGATCTCGAATCGCTGTCCCGTTATCTGGTTGGTTTGGAACGCGGTAGTACGCGTCATGTGGCATAAGGAAATAATTGGCAGCCTTGTCTTTGAGGCTGATTAAGAATGAATTCCCGTTCTTTACAAACGACGATCATCTTTTTGGTGGTGGGGGGAATCCTTGCCCTGGCGCTGGGCGGTTTTTTTGGCTCTGCATCGCGGCAATTCAGTTCCGTGTTGATCGAAGTGCAAACCTGGATATCGACCCGTTTTCTTGGCTTTCAAGATTTTGTTTCCGCGCCAAGAGACCTTGTTTCGTTGCGCCAGCGCAACGCCGAATTGGAGGCGCAGGTCTCCCAGTTGCAGGCGCAAGTGATCGAGCTTCAGCAGCGCGTAAATGAAACAGATATTCTCGCTGCGCTGGTTGATTTCTCACGCTCCAACCCGGAAAGCACCTATAAGGCGGCTTCGGTGATCGGTCGCGACCCCAGCCCTTTCCTGCATTACATTATCATCAATCGCG
>DAOQBX010000432.1:0-1900 GCA_035340155.1 Anaerolineales bacterium
GATCCATTCAATGGTCTTGACGTGGAAGAGCGGCTCACCAATGCCACCGAAATATACGTCGGGGATGGGGTCCATTTTCTTCAAGCCATTAAGAATGCTTTCAAAGGTCTCATCGGTCATGCGGCCGATGGGCTGGTCCCAGGCATTGCGGAAGCAAGTGATGCAGTCCAGGTTGCAGGCCACAGTAGGCTCGATATAGACCTTGGTAAGATGCGTCACCGGACGGTGCATACGGACAAAGTTGGTTCCTTCGTCGAGGCGAACTTTCGAGCCAGGATTCAGCCCATATTGGCGGGTCAACTCCTGCGGAAGAATGAGGCGGCCCTGTTCATCCACCTCAGCCCAGGCAGCGGTCGGTTTTGTGGAAATATTGATCATGCATACTCCTTCAGTCAAACAATTACCACTAATCATATCCATTTTCGACGAAAATTCATGTGACAAAAGTTACTTTTTGGGGAAACATTGCACTGGAAATCCAGGCGGGCGGGAATGATATAATTTTTACATTCCATTGTAGGAGAATTAAGTTGGCCGATATCCGTGTATCAAAATATGCAAAGATTCTAGTGGAACATTCCACACGCGTTAAACCCGGTGACCGCATTCTGCTGGAAGGAACCACTGCCGCCGAGCCGTTGCTGCGCGAGTTATATATTCAGATCCTGGAAAAAGGCGGTCATCCTCACCTGATGATGGCCCTGCCAGGTACGATGCCTTTCAGCCAGGATGAGATGTATCTGACCTATGCCAACGAGGCTCAGCTGGACTTTGTACCCACGTTTTACAAATTAGCCTACGATCAATTCGAGGGACGTGTCCGCATCCATTCGGCGACGAACACCAAAGGGACAACGAACATTGACCCGTCCAGGATCGCTCGACGCGCAAAGGCAACCGGCGTGATCACAGATTCCCAATTCCGCCGCGGCGCGACAGATGAGTTCAAATGGTGCACCACTCTCTATCCCACCGAAGCCTACGCACAGGATGCCGGGATGAGCCTGATCGAGTACGAAGATTTCGTCTTCGGCGCGGTGCATGCCAACGAAGAGAATCCGATCGCGTTTTGGTTGAGCGTAAAGGAAAAGCAACAGTCTGCCGCTGAGTTTATGAAAGGCAGGGACAAAGTCGTGCTGCGCGGCCCGAACGTGGATCTGACACTTTCGGTCAAGGGGCGCACGTTCATGAATTCCTACGGCGTACATAATATGCCGGATGGTGAGATCTACACCGGCCCGGTCGAGGACTCGGTCAACGGTTGGGTGAAGTTCACCTACCCCGCCAATTATCAAGGCTCGAGCGTGGAAGGCGCGGAATTGACCTTCAAAGAAGGCAGGGTCTCTGCCGCCAAAGCCGACAAGAATCAGGATTTCCTACTCAAGACCCTCGACAGTGACGCGGGCTCGCGCTTCCTCGGCGAATTCGCCATTGGCACCAACTTTGACATCCAGAAATTCACCGGCAACATCCTTTTCGATGAAAAGATCGGTGGTTCCTTCCACATGGCGCTTGGCAACGGCTACCCCGAAACCGGCTCTGTCAACAAGAGCGTCATCCATTGGGATATGATCTGCGATATGCGCACAGACTCTGAGATCCTTGTAGACGGGGAGTTGTTCTATAAGAATGGGCAGTTCGTGTTCAAAAAATAGAGTCAGGGCTTGCCCCTGTCGATATCAGTGATGGCACCAAGAAAAAGGGCGACCGCGAGGGTCGCCCTTGCATTTATTCATCCCCAAATGAAATGCCGATATTTCTCGCAGTAATAACCGCATCTCCATTGACATTGACCCGTTTTGGAACCGCAATGGCCTCACTGAGCGGCAGGTCGGCGATCTCGCCACGCTGCAACGCTACCATGCGGTCAAATCCACCGCGCGCCGCCAGGCGGACTGCC
>DAOQBX010000433.1:0-1881 GCA_035340155.1 Anaerolineales bacterium
TAGGTGTGTTGCGCGAAGGCGAGGCCTATCAGGTGGTGGTGGAGGATGTTACCGCCAGCCAGACGCGCCGCGTAACCGATTATGTGACCGACACGAAATATATCGTACCGGGTTCCTTCCGTCCGAAAGATAATGTGGCACACACAATGCGCTGGTGGGTCACCCCTGTCCGTCAATCTGGCGTGGATGATCAAGGCCAGCCGATCTGGGTGGCCTCTGGCACGATCAGTGAAAAGCGTGTCTTCACCTGGGTGGGTGTGGCCGTGGAAGGCACCACCAACCCTTAACAGGCAAGCGTAAGAAATTCCATCAACTCCCTGTCTCGAAACCAAGACAGGGAGTTTTTCAAATCCAAAGGAGATACCATGCTGAAAACCATCGGAAAAATATTTGCAGTTCTACTCATCCTCTCTGGCGTGATCTGGATACTGCAGGGAGTGAACATCCTGCCCGGCAGTTTCATGACCGGCGACCCGCAATGGGCTATTAATGGCGCTATTACGGCCGCGATTGGGGCCGCATTATTCTGGTTCCTCAATCGCAAGTAAATATGACAGCCGTTTTTCGAATTGGCGACCGCGTCCGCATACGGCTCGACTCAAAATTCGGCGACCGTGAAGGCTGGTATGAAGGCTCAGTCTTCAAGATTGAAGCGTACTCTGAACATCGCAGTTTTTACTGGGTACGTCTGGATGAAGAGGCGCAGGCCATTCTCAAGGTGCGTGATATTTCGGTGTTCAATCTAAAGAACATTCAATCTGCAGACGAACCGCAGATCTCGAATTCCTGACTCCAACAGATGGAGTCGTTGGAGACCAACCCGTTAACGTTCATTAATCCCGGCCTGATAAAATTCCTCCTTCCACCCTCCACCTCGTCAAGGAGATGAGTATGAATTCAAAGCGTTCCATCTTTTATTGGTTAGCAACCCTGTCCTTCGTCATATCCGCTTGCGCGGGTCTTCCAACCCTCGGCAACGAGGAAGCGGATACAGTTGATACTCCCTACGGTCCCCAGATCACCGACGCTGATCATCAGACCGAAGTATTTGAAGAGATCTTGAAACAGGTCGAGACCAACTACATCTATTACGAGACCGGAAACATCGACTGGGCATCCCTGCGCCAGAAATATATGGACCAGATCCAAACCGGTTTGACATACGCCGAGTTCGATGCTCTGATGAATCAGTTCGAAGCCGAGTTCCCGACCGGCGAACTCACCTACGTCACACGCGATGATCGCATTGCGGCGGATACAGCCCCCAACACTACAGCCTATGGCGGCATCGGCGCCTTCATCAGCTTTCAAGCCGAGGATATTCCGCATGTGGTCATTCTCGACGTTATGCCCGGTTCCCCCGCCGAAAAGGCGGGGCTGCGTGCCCATGACAGCATCTACTCTGTGAACGGCGACCCTGTCCGTTTGGAGGAAGGCGGGAATGTGGTCCAGCGCATCCGCGGCGAAGCGGGGACATCCGTCACACTGACGATCCAAAGTCCTGGAAAAGGCCAGAGTGATATCGAGATCACGCGTTCCACGTTGAGCGGCATTGGAAAGGTCAAAGCCAATTTACTTACCGGAAAGGATATCGGGTACATCCTAATGCCGACCACCATTTCATCCACCACTGCGCAGGAAGTAGCCGACGCACTCACTCAATTCTCTGCGAATAAAAACCTCAAAGGCGTCATCCTCGATCTGCGCATTTCCAACTCCAACAACAACTGGCCTATCGAGGAAATGCTCACCCTGTTCCTCGACAAGACCAGCATCGATATTTACAGCCGGGCAAGCAATGAAGCCTATGTAGTCAGCGGACAGGACATTGCGGGTTCCCAAACCATTCCATTGACCGTGCTCGTAGGTGAACATACCAGT
>DAOQBX010000434.1:0-1878 GCA_035340155.1 Anaerolineales bacterium
GCCCGCGATAATATTTATCTTCACGCTCGTTTATGGCCGCCAGCGCTGATCGTCCTGGCCGTTGGTGCAGTAACCTTGGTGGCTTCTTTCGCCCGCTCGGAAGAAAAGCCCTTCCTCCCCAGTGTCATTGTTGCCTTTGCTTTTTTCCTGCCGGTCAATGCGGCTGGCTTTGGCCTAAGCGCCGGTTTGGAAAATATATGGTTGCAGGGATTGTTGGTGTTCGCGGCGCACTTTGCTCTGGCCAGTGTACTGGGGATCACATTCTTTGTTCTGCGTCTGCGGCCCTCGCTTGGCGGGATCATTTTTAGTGCTGTGACCTTTGTCCTCTTCGCAGGATTATTGGCCGCACTTTTAGGATCCGGCTCCCCGTTTCGCGCCGAAGCGGCCGTGGACCTGACAACCCCGACTTCGCAATTTGCCGTCACGCTTCCTCCTGCGACCTTGCCGCAGGCTACACCCAGTCAGGTTTCCACGCCGACGCTTGGCGTCCGCCCGACCAGTACGCGCGGAGCGAACAGCACCCCGACCCTTTCCATAACCTCCACAGAAGAGACGCCCAGCCCAATTCCCCTAACGCTCGAAGTGACCCTCCCTGCCTCAGAGACACCCACCATCACGCTTACCATTCCGCCCGTGCCAGTCTACGGAAAGATCGCAGCCAACGAAGGTGGCGGCGCAAACCTGCGCGACGCCCCCGGCGGCACCTATATCATGACCCTGCTCAATGGCACCATCGTAGAGACGAACTCAGAGTTCGCCGAGTTGAATAGCGTGACCTGGGTGAAGGTCGTCGTCACCATTAATGGGAAGCGCATCGAAGGCTGGCTGTTGGATTCGGTCATCAGCTATGCCACGCCTGCCCCGAATTTTGGCCCCTCCTCCACACCGAACGTCACACCCACTCCATAACTCAAGATCAAATCAACAGAACAGGATAACGTATGCCCATTCATTTCGGTACGGACGGCTGGCGAGCCGTCATTTCAGATAGCTTCACATTTAGCAATCTCCGCATGGTCTCGCAAGCCATTGCAGATGCGGTAGCCTCCGACCATTGGGACAAGTCCGACACTGTGGATGCGAAAAAGATCGTTGTCGGTTACGATACCCGATTCCTTTCAGACCGTTTTGCGGGAGAAGTGGCGCGCGTTCTGGCCGCGAACGGATTCACCGTCCTCCTGGCCCAGTCCGACTCGCCCACACCCGCCATTTCTTTTGCCGTCAAGAAAAATAACGCCATTGCGGGTATCATGATCACCGCCTCGCACAACGCACCTCGTTACAACGGAGTGAAGGTCAAGGGTGCGTTTGGAGGTTCAGCTCTGCCCGAACAATGCCGTCGCGTGGAAGTGTACATCAACGACAATGAAGAACAGGCGCGCGGTCCCAACTTGATGGATTTTCAAAAGGCGCGCGAAGCAGGGTTGATCCAGAAGTTCAACCCGCTGCCTGCTTATTTTGAGCACCTGCGCAAACTCATTAATACCGACATTATTGCCGAGAACCCCCAGCGTTTTGTCGCCGACGCCATGTATGGGTCGGGACGAGGCGTGATCAAAGCCTTCCTTCAGGGTACTGGCTGTGAGATCCATGAGATCCGCGGCGAGATGAACCCCGGCTTTGGCGGCGTACACCCCGAACCGATCGCCAAAAACCTCGGCGCTTTATCGAGCGCGGTCAGTTCAGGATTTGGCAACTTTGGCGTCGTCACTGACGGCGATGCGGATCGCATCGGCGCAATGGATGAGCGCGGAAATTTCGTCGACCCGCACAAGATCATGGCGCTCTCGCTAAAATATCTGGTGGAAAAACGCGGCATGACCGGCGCGGTGGTTCGTACCGTTTCCACCACCCGTATGTTAGACCGCCTTGCCAAAC
>DAOQBX010000435.1:0-1869 GCA_035340155.1 Anaerolineales bacterium
CGAGTTGATGTATTCCTCGTACAATTCGGGCTGGTTGGCCTTGGCATATTCCAGTGCAGCCTTGTTGGGATTGGTGTATTGGAAGTCGCGGATGGTCAACCAGAAGACATCGCCCTGCATAAGGTAATTGAGCCAGGCATACGCTGCGTCGGCATGCGGGGCATCCTTCAACATGGCCCAGTTATCCTGCCAGAGGATCGGCCCTTCGGTCGGATACACATATTGAATGTCGGGGTTCTCCTGATTGGCAATGAAGGCTTCGCCGGTCCAAGTCATGCCGAGATCCACATCCCCGGCGATCAACGCGGTTTTGGGGCTGTCGCTATCGAAAACCTTGATGTTCGGAACGAGTTCAGCCAGTTTAACCTTGGCTTCTTCCAACTGAGCAGGGTCGGTGGTGTTGGGGTCATAGCCGAGGGTTAAAAGCGTGAGGCCGATGACCGCACGAGAGTCGTCCAGGAAGACCATACGCCCGGCATATTCAGGCTTCCAGAGATCCGCCCAGGACTGGGGAATATTTTCAACCGTGGCAGTATTGACCACGATCGCATCCGTTCCACCGAGGTAAGGCAATGTGTACTTGTTACCTGGGTCAAATTCCTGGTCCATCCAGCCGCTGTCGAAGTTGCCAATATTGGGCAGTTTGGAATGATCCAATTCCTGCAATAAGCCCTGGCGAATCATCAAACCGATGATGTAATCGGTCGGCTGGACCAGGTCGTACGAAGTGCCACCCGCAGCCACTTTGGCGTACATTTCTTCGTTGCTGGAGTATTCGTCACGATTAAGTTTGATGTTGTAAACCATTTCGAAACAATCAAGCATATCTTGCGGGAAGTATTCCGTCCACACAAAAACATTCAACTCGGTTGAGGTGACATCCAGACGCGGGCTGGGCTCCGGACACACAAAACCAGTGGAAGTGACCTTCTCACCAGTATCGGCGGACTGGTCTGAGGAAGCGGCCCCTCCCCCGCAGGCTGTCAACGCGATACTGAAGACCACGAGAACAACCATCAGGTTAAACATGGATTTCTTTAGCATTTTCTCACTCCTTTGAAAATAATCGAATCACACGCATGCCCTCCAAACGGCCGCGTGAAATACACGAACCTACTCATGCGCTGGCTTCGCCTCACGGCTTTGAAGGATCTGCAATAGCAAGACCGCCAGGAAAACGATCAGGATCCATACCGTCGAAAGTGCATTGACCTGTGGGGTGATGATGCGGCGCAGCAGACCATACACGTAAATGGGCAACGTGGTGGAACCGGGTCCGTTCGTAAAGAAGGTGATGACAAAGTCATCCAACGAAAGGGTAAAGGCCAGCAGTGCGCCGGACAAAACACCCGGCAGGATCATCGGAAATGTAATGCGGCGGAAGGTCGTCCATTCATTGGCGCCCAGATCCATGGCGGCTTCTTCGAAGGACTTATCAAATCCCTGCAAACGCGCCTGCACGACAAGCGTTACAAATGGAACCATGAAAGCAATATGGCTGACGGTCACCGTTGCAATACCGAGCGAAAGACGCGCGTCCCCGGTCAGGCCAAAGGCGTTATTCATCCATCCGAATAACTGGCTGAACAAGGTTAGAATACCGATCCCCATGACGATCTCCGGGATCACGATCGGGATATATAGTGAGAGTTGAGAGAACGGCTTGATCTTGAAGTCGTAGCGCTGCAGGGCGATGGCCGCCATGGTTCCAATGATGGTGGCAATGATCGTAGCCGTAAACGCAATGGCGAGCGTATTTCCAGCCGCTTCGAGTACATCATCGTTCTTGGCAAGGTCGCAGAACCAATGGAAAGGTCCGCAGGGACTGGACACCACAGTACTACCATCCATCACCACGCGCGGGCTGTA
>DAOQBX010000436.1:0-1841 GCA_035340155.1 Anaerolineales bacterium
TGGTCATGGGCATTATCTTGCAGGAGAAAGGCTTGCTGCCGGAATATGTACCCACCAACGCTTCCGTTTTGGTGACTGTGTTCGATGAAACTTTGTGGATGAAGTCGTTGGAATTGACCTCGGAACTGCGGTCTGCCGGGTTGAATGTGATGTCTTACCCGGAACCGGTCAAACTCCCCAGGCAATTCAAGTTTGCCGATAAGATGAAGATGAAGGTTGCGTTGGTGATTGGTCCTGATGAAGTGGAAAAAGGCCTGGTGGTTGTAAAAAACCTCGTAAAGGGCGAGCAGTCTCAGGTCGGGCGGGAAGCGGTTGCCCAAGTGGTCATGGAGATTCTGAAGGGTGCTTGAGGTTCTACCAGTCACGATCGACAACTGGCGTGAGATATCCAGATTGAAGGTCCGGGAAGATCAGGCCCGGTTTGTGGCACCGAACTTGCGGTCGATCGCCGAAACACAATTTGGCTTCAAGGATAAACCGGGGTTGGGACATTGGACAGCGTCTTCCTTCGGGTTGTATGACGAAGGGCAGCCGGTGGGATATTTTATGATCGCCCGCAATGAACAGAACCCTAAGATGCAGGGCTATATCGTTCGTTTGATGGTGGACGAGAATTACCAGGGACGCGGCTTCGGGAGATTTGCAATGAATTGGATTTTGGAGACCTTCCGTGCCGATAAGACGATCAGGACGGTGGCGATCGATTACGAACCGGATAACGAAGCCGCTCGAAGGTTGTATGCCTCTCTAGGCTTTCGCGAGACGGGCGAAATAGAAGATGGGGAAGTAGTGGCGATATTGGAATTGAAAAAACAGGGTTAGGCGGGGCTTGTACACCTTTAATGTCTCGTGTATAATGTTGCCCGCTCATATGGTGCCTGTAGCTCAATGGCAGAGCGCCACACTGTGGATGTGGATGTTGTGGGTTCGAAACCCATCAGGCACCCAGGTAGACCTCCGGGCTTCGGCTCGGAGGTTTTTCTAAGGAACCCGGAGATTCCATGAAGCGCTATCGGATCGAGCCTGGCGAAAAAGTCGACTTGTCAATGCATGACCCGGATAAAACCGGTGATTTTCAGGGCGGAAAAGAAAAAGGCCTATTAGCAGGGAGTAAAATCAGATCATGACCAGAACCATCCATGTATTATTTTTAGCGGCGGAAGCCGATCCTTTTGTGAAGGTGGGCGGCTTGGGCGATGTGGCGGGGTCTTTGCCGCGTGCGCTGCGGGCTTTATCCAACGATGAAATTAAACTGGATGTGCGCCTGGTGTTGCCGTATCATCCCGTCATCAAGTCGGCGGATATTCGTCCGCTGGAGACGTTTTCCATTCCACGCGGCGACTCCGAAGTCGCGGTGGAGGCGTTTGAGACCACTCTGCATGGGATGCCAGTATATTTCATTAATGGTGAGCCGATCCGCGCGAACGGCTCGGTCTATTCCCTGGACGCCAAACTGGATGCGGAAAAATATACCTTCTTCTCGCTGGCGGCTTTGGAGTTGCCGAAATTGCTCAACTGGTCGCCGGATGTGATCCATGCCAATGACTGGCATACTGCATTGAGCATCTATGGCAACCTGACCAAACGTTGGGAATCTGGTTCGAAACACGTGGCTGGTGTGTTAACCCTGCACAACCTGCCTTTCATGGGGCCGGATGTCAGCAGTATTCTTGATAGTTATCATATCCAACTGGCCCAGACCGATCTGCCAACGTGGGCGCGTGTCATGCCCTTGCCGTTGGGGCTATGGGCCTCGGATTCGATCATGGCGGTCTCACCGACTTATGGCAATGAGGTGCTCACAGAAGAGTTTGGGTGCGGTCTGCAGGACTTTTTCCAGA
>DAOQBX010000437.1:0-1824 GCA_035340155.1 Anaerolineales bacterium
CATCGAACAATCGAAGATCGCCCAGGGCCTCGCCCCAGATGCGCTGGAGACCCACCGCGCCCGCGGCATCATCCTTGAAGCCACCGGGAATTACGAAGAAGCCATTCAGGAATATAAGGCTGCCATGGCCATTAACGACAAAGTGGCCGATCTGCATCTTGCCATCGGACGTAATTATCGTACGCTCGGGATCTACGATCAGGCAGTGACTTATTTTACAGATGCCGATGCCCTCAATCCCGAAGACCCGCTGCCTGACTTGTACATGTCCCGTACCTATGCCACGCTCGGAGAGTTCGGCAAGGCCATGCAGTTCGCCAAGTCTGCGGTGACGAACAACCCCACTGATACCAATTTGCGCGCCAACCTCGGTGTGATGTACTACTACAACTCCTATTGGGAAGAGTCGGCGCAGGAACTGGGCTATATGGTCAAGGGCGGTTTGTCTGCGGATGGATATGAAATGCAATCCATTGAACTCATACCCGATTCTCCGCGCATTGCGGAATACTATTTCACCTACGGCTTTGCCCTCTCCCGTACCAATCAATGCGGCGAAGCGCTTCAGATCGCTCAGTTGATCATCTCACGCATCCCTGCAGACGAATACTCTGTGGAGAAGGCCAATGAGATCATTGTCCGCTGCCAGCAAAACCTGACCGCGACCCAGTCTGCGCCTCAGGCTACGCCGGAAACGGGTTCAGGTTCTGGAGCAGAGGCCACCCCGACGCCATGAACCTCAACCAGCGACGCAACCTTTTCCGGCGGCGTGACGATACGCTTGTGTACCGCATGTTCCTGTGGGTGGTCCTTCTGCTTGGGGGCATGTGGCTGATCCGTGCCGTGCAGATCGGGGATGTCAAACCGCTGTTCCTGCCCACACCCACGCCCACCCGTTTTGCAGAATCCTACATCCTCGAAGGCGATGCTCTGTTCACAGCCGGAAAGTTGGAGGACTCGCTGGACGCGAATGGCGTCATCATTCCAGGGGCCATTACAGCCTACCGCGAAGCCACGCGCGTGGACCCGAACAATGCCGAAGTCTGGGCGCAACTTTCTCGTGTGCAGACCTATTCCACGGCGTTGCTGGTCAAGCAGGATGACATCCTCGCACGCCTGGATGAAGCCATTCAATCGGCAGAGAAAGCCGTAGAGGTTAACCCGGATAGCAGCATTGCCCACAGCGTACACGCCTTCGCATTGGATTGGCGCGCTTCATATATTTCCGATACGCTTGAACGGCAGGACCTGCTGGCAAAGTCTGAGCAGCAGGCTGTCCGTTCTTTGCAACTGGATAATACAAGCGTCCTTGCCCAGGCCTTTTATGCGGAAGTTCTTGTTGACCAGCAGAAGTGGACCCAGGCCCAGCAGGTGATCGATGCTGCTCTAGCTCAGGATTCTTCTTCGATGGATGTGCATCGTGTGCATGCCTATGTGCTGGAGTCGTTGGGCGAGTATGCTCTTGCCATCGAAGCCTATGACCGCGCCATTGCCATCAATCCGAACCTGACCTTCTTGTACTTGCGCGCAGGCGCAGGCTATCGTCGTCTTGCTTTTGAAAGCCCCAATGAAGATGTGCAGCGCCAACTCTACGAGAAGTCGTTGGAATATTTCGCGCAAACCGCCCGTATCAATGAGCAGTTGGGCGTTCAAGACCCGACCCCGTACTTGTCCATCGCTCGAACCTATTCGCAGATGGGTGAGTTCTTTATCGCCATCCGCAATGTGCAGAAGACTATTGAGTTCCAGCCGGATAACCCGGTGTTCTATGGTGAGCTGGGCGTGCTGTACCATAAGAACCGTAACTATGAGACCGGCATCCTG
>DAOQBX010000438.1:0-1806 GCA_035340155.1 Anaerolineales bacterium
TTTGGTGGCAGGTAGCCTGGCGTGCGCCGAAGATCCGGGAAGGCGTGACGTTGATGGCGTTGTATCCGGGCAGCCCGCTAGCAGAGGATTATTTCATTTGGGGGCCGGCAAATTTTATTTATTACCCTGAGAAACAGAACACCGACCCGATGGTGGTGAAACTCCCGGCTGCGGTATTGAGCGGGGATGCCGTGACGCAGATCACCACAACCGGCGGGATCGAAACTCCGTTGCGGCGCGGCAATTATCTGGAACGCGATTTCAGCAATGTGCTGGTGATGGTACAGTCGAACGAGAACAGCTGTGTGCGCTTCCTGAATGGGAACGCGCCCGAACTCAATGCCTCGGATGATGGCCGGGTGGTGATGATCGCCCCGTATTCCAAATTGGATGCCGTGCTGACGAATGGCAATTCGCCGATTCCGCCTGCATCTGTCTTTGGCGCGGAGCCAGAGCACGGCTGGTGCTACTATTATCAAAAGGCTGACCTTGCCCGCCAACGCGGCGAGTGGGATGCGATTCCCGGCTTGCTCGATGAGGCCCTGGAAAAAGGCACCTATCCCAACGACGGCCTGGAGTGGATGCCTTTCCTGCAAGCCTACGCCGTGCAGGGCAACCTCGATGAAATGCGCGAGATGACCAAGGTCCTGGTCCTCGATAAATACCTGCGTTTGCAGGTTTGCAACAATATGAGTCGTTTTTCTGAAAAAGAAAAACTCTCTGCTGAAGTGAACGACTATATTCAAAAGAAGATTTGTGAGTGAGAACCATGCCGACTGTTTTGATGACCGCTCCCTACATGATCCCCTTTCTGGACCGTTTCCGCCCGGCGCTTGCGGAGTATGATATTGACCTGATCGTCCCCAATGTGGAGGAGCGCATGGAAGAAGCCGACATCCTTCAATACGCCGGTCAGTTCGATGGCACCATTTGCGGTGATGACCGTTATACCGCGCGCGTGATCGAAGCCTGCGCACCGCGCTTGAAAGTCATTTCGAAGTGGGGGACGGGCGTCGATTCGATCGATGCCGAAGCCTGCTCCCAATTCGGGGTGAAACTTGGGCGAACGCCGAATGCGTTCACCACCCCGGTGGCGGATACGGTGCTGGGATATATCCTCGCCTTTGCCCGCCGCGGTCCGTGGATGGATAAAGCCATGAAACAAGGCGAGTGGCAGAAAATCCCCGGCCTGACCTTGAGCGAATGCACGCTGGGAGTCATTGGCGTGGGCAATATCGGCAAGGCCGTTACCCGCCGCGCAAAAGCCTTTGGGATGAAAGTCCTTGGCACAGACATCATTGATGTGGACCATGTCTTTGTCAGTGAGACCGGCATCGAAATGACCGATCTTCCCTTCCTGCTTTCCAACTCTGATTTTGTCTCGGTCAACTGTGACCTCAACCCGACTTCGTATCACCTTATCAATGCGGAGACGCTCTCAAAAATGAGATCCACGGCCATCCTGATCAACACGGCACGCGGGCCAATCGTGGAGGAGAAGGCCCTGGTGGCGGCGCTGGCTTCAGGTCAGGTGGGAGGCGCAGCATTGGATGTATTCGAGTTCGAGCCGCTCCCGGCGGATAGTCCGCTCCTGAAGATGGATAACGTCCTGCTTGCGCCGCATAATTCTAACTCCAGCCCGGCGGCGTGGGAACGTGTGCATTGGAGTACCATCAAGAATCTGTTGGATGGTTTGGGGATCGATAGTGCGGGTTTGGACACTCTCCGCACTTTGTAGGTTGCGTCTGTGACGTGACGATGGAAAGAGGCCTCGTAATGGAAGCGAAAACAGTTCTCATCACCGGC
>DAOQBX010000439.1:0-1801 GCA_035340155.1 Anaerolineales bacterium
CGAGAACAGGTATTGCATGGTAGCCACGATCGCTTTAGGGGCTGTGCCGGTGCCTTTGTTCTCCACATCAATGGCGCGGACGTGGATGATGTTGGCTGTTACCTTTGCATCCTTCAATTCAGCGGCGAGGGAGAGCGCCATGTTCTCCTGCGCGGCTTTGGCGGCGGTATACACGGCCGATTTGCCGGGCGGGTTCGCCACAGTGGAAGCAGAGACGATGATCACCCGTCCCCAATCGTTCGAGGCCAGCGGGGTGGAGAAGGATTTGAACAGATTGAACGTGGTGCGGATGTGCTGGTTGACCATGAACTCCAGTTCTTCTGCCGGGGTCTCAACGAAGGTCTTGCCGCCAACCCAGCCGCCGACAAGATGGAACAAGGCGTGGACGCTGCCAAATTTTTTCACTACAGCTGAGGCGGAGTCCTGAAGCGCCTGCCCGTCGAGCAGGTCCACGGTTTGGGCAAAGATGCGCTCTGAGGGCAGGTTCAAGTCCGCGACCAGGGTATCCAATTTTTTCTGGTCTTTATCGAGCAAAGCCAGGTTATGGCCCATGCCTGCGAAAGTTATTGCGGCCAGGTTTCCCAGCACCCCTGTTGCACCGGTGATGACAATACTTTTATTCATCTTTCAATACCCTGCATTGATTATTCGTAAAGCGCAGTGATCTGGTCTTCGGTCATGCCTTCCACGATGGCCGGGTCGCTTTGCTCGCGCAAGTGTTCCTTGCCGCGAAAGTCGATCATGTGGCCGGACTTGGCCGCCTTGGTCTGAAGGTAAAAGAGATTGTGCTCGTTGGTCGGCAGGATATGCGGCAGGCGTTCGGTGATCTTGACGCCATGCTGCTCGAGCTGCGCGATCTTCTTCGGGTTGTTGGTCATCAATTGGATGGAGTTGACCTTGAGCGAGTGGATCATGTGCGCGGCCACGGCGTAGTCGCGTTCATCGTCGCGGAAGCCCAGCGCAAGATTGGCTTCGACAGTGTCGAGGCCCTGGTCTTGCAGGGTGTACGCGCGGATCTTATTGGTCAGGCCGATGCCGCGTCCTTCCTGGCGCAGGTATAGCACCATGCCGCGTTCCATGCTGCCGATCTTCTTCAGCGCGGCTTCCAGCTGATCGCGGCAGTCGCAGCGCAGCGAGCCGATGGCGTCGCCGGTGAGGCATTCCGAGTGCAGGCGCACCGGCACTTCGTCCGCACCGATCACATCACCCTTGATGATGGCGACATGTTCCTTGTGGTCGCGGTTGTTCGAAAAAGCCACGATATGAAAATCACCGAAGCGGGTCGGCAGTTCGGCAATGGCCTCGATATGAACACAAATATGGTCTTCGCCGTAGCCTTCACACTCGTGGCAGCAGTCTTCCTCAAGAAGGACCTGTATCTTTTCATGCATCAATGTAGTCATTCGATTCTCTCCAACTATCTATAAAAATTTATACTTCAATACGACTCCGCCATCGTCCCAGCGTTCCGCGTCTGCGAGCGTCATGTTCAGGGCTTGCTCACGGGAAAGCCCGAGACCATCGGCCAGGGTGGGGGAATTTGCGCCGCCGAAGATCATGGGCGCCATATAGACCAGCAGTTCATCCACCAACCCCAACCGCATGAGTTCAAAGTTGATCGTCCCGCCGCCTTCCACCATCAAATGATCCACGCCGATTTTTTTCAACATCAGCATCATGTTGTGCAGGTCCACGCGCGGGGCATCGTCCACGAACACATCCACGCCCAGCGAACGCAAAGTATTGAGTTGCACTATGGACGTTTGGGATGTCGTAAATATTACCAGCCGCGCCGGGCCCG
>DAOQBX010000440.1:0-1794 GCA_035340155.1 Anaerolineales bacterium
CGTGGTCGGCACGGACGAGGCCAGCATGGCAGTGGCTGCCAATGAACTGGCCAAGTGCGGCGGCGGACAGGTGGCGGTTTTGGATGGCAAGGTGATGGGGCTGGTGGACCTGCCGATCGCGGGCTTAATGTCCAATGAGCGCGCGGATGTGGTGGCGAAGAAGGCGGCCACGGTGCTGGAAGGCTTCAAACTGAGCGGCAGCGAGTTGAACAACCCGAACATGCAGATGAGCCTGATGGCGTTGGTGGTCATCCCTGAATTAAGAATTTCCGACAAGGGTCTGGTGGATGTGACCCGTTTCGATTTCATCCCGGTATTGGAAGATTGATCAAGCCACTATATTAAGTGTGGCAAAGAGAGTAGATATGGCAAATTTTCCTTTTCAACGATTGCAGGCTGATCTTGCGGCCCTCATCAATAAAACGGCAGCCGGGCAGCGATTGCCTTCCGAGCCGGACCTGGCAAAGCAGCTGGGGGTCTCGCGCGCGACGCTGCGTGAAGCGATGCGTTCCTTTGAAACGCAAGGATTGATCCGCCGCAGGCAGGGTTCGGGGACCTTTGTGGTGGGCAAGGTGGAGGCGCTCGACAGCGGACTTGAGGTGCTGGAGAGTCTGGAGACCATTGCCAGCCGCACGGGGTTGGAAGTCTCCGTCAGCGATCTGCATATCGATGCGGTCGTTGCGGATGAAGAGACTTCGGCGAAGTTGAACGTGGCGATCGGCGCCAAACTCATCCGGGTGCGCCGCGTCATCCGCGCCGAAAACCGGCCGGTGGCCTATCTGGTGGATATCCTGCCCGACGATGTACTGCAAGCCAAAGACCTGTCCGCTGATTTCCACGGTTCGGTGTTGGACTATTTACTGCACCGCGGCGATCCGTTGACCACTTCGCGCGCGGATATCAGCGCCATCGGCGCTTCTGCCGATGTGGCCAAGCCGCTGGAGATCCAACGCGGGGATGTGCTGCTGCATTTCCATGCCCAATTGTTCGATGCCAGCGGCAAGGTGGTGGATTATTCGCTGAGTTATTTCATCCCCGGCTATTTCCACTTCCATGTGATGCGGCGCGTAGGGGGCGGGTGATCCCCCACAGAGATACAGGTGACATGCCTGTAAATTTCATTTTCAATTCGGCGGGTGGAAAACCTGCCTTACGAAGAACCAAGGAGAAAAAATGACAGATAAAACCCAGGAAGTACAAAAGCGCGTCCAGGCTGCGCGCGAGGACATCATCAAGTTCATGCGCGACATTGTCGCCGTGCCTTCGATGGAATCGCAGATCGGCCCGGTCGGGGAGCGCATTCAGGCTGAGATGAAGAAACTCGGCTTCGACGAGGTCCGCTTCGATAAGATGGGCAATACGGTGGGGCGCATCGGGAACGGGCCGAAGGTGATCGTCTTTGATTCGCACATCGATACCGTGGGCGTGGGCGACCCGTCCTCGTGGCAGTGGGATCCCTTCATCGGCAAGGTGGAAGACGGTGTATTGTACGCGCGCGGCGCCTGCGATGAAAAAGGCTCCACCCCGGGCATGATCTACGGCCTCGCCATTGCGCGTGACCTTGGCCTGCTCGACGGCTGGACCGCGTATTACTTCGGCAATATGGAAGAATGGTGCGACGGCATTGCCCCGAACACCTTTGTGGAAGTGGACCCGAAGGTCCGCCCGGACTTCGTGGTGATCGGTGAGCCGACCAAGATGCTCGTCTATCGCGGGCATAAGGGGCGCCTTGAGATGAAGGTCACCGCCAAGGGACGCTCTGCTCATGCGGCCAGCAATCATCTCGGCGACAAT
>DAOQBX010000441.1:0-1789 GCA_035340155.1 Anaerolineales bacterium
CCCAGCCATAAATTCCCTGTAGTGAGTGAAACGTAAAAAGCTGCAAAACAACCGAGCAGCATCTGGCCTTCCACACCCAAATTCAACACGCCGCTCTTCTGGCTGAACGTCTCACCGATGGCGGCATACAAATACGGAGTGGCAAGGCGAATACCTGATGCCAGGATTCCGATCAGGACCGTGGTGGAGAATAGGTCTGTGATCATTTCCCCGCCTCCTCTTTCTGGACTTGTGGTTGATTCTGTTCAATAAGTGGTTCTTCCTCTGGAGCGACCGCCAGTCTCCTGCGCTGCCGGCGGCGACGCCAGATCTCGCTACTGACAACGAACACGACCACCAGACCATTCAAGACGGTGATCAACGCCGAAGGGACCTGTACCATGCGCTGCATTTTATTCGCGCCTACCAGCAATGCGCCAAATAATATCGAAGCAGGGATAGACCAAAGCGGATGCAACTGTCCGAACAGGGCCGCTACGATACCGTTGAATCCCGCGCTTCCTGTAAACCCGGAAGAAGAACCATCGGTGATCATGCGGTAGTTGACTCCGTACACCTGCACCGCGCCCGCCAGCCCTGCAAAGGCGCCGCTCAACAACAGGGCCAACACCATATACCGCGAAACCTTGATCCCGGCATAGCGCGAGGCGCTTGGGTTTTGTCCCACCGCGCGGATGCGATAGCCAAGGGTCGTCCGCCACAAAAGAATATAAACAAGGACAGCCAGTGCCACAGCGATCAATGCGCCTAAATGCAAACGAGTCGGGGCCAACCGCGGCAGGTGAAAGACATCCAACAGGCGCGCCGTTTGCGGAATCTTGGACGCCAGTTCCGCCTGCGACGGGTCGATCATTGGGCCGCGCAGCAGGAAGTTCATCAACTGCACTGCGATGGCATTCATCATGACCGTGCTCAAAATTTCATTGACACTGAAATAGGCTTTCAACACACCGGGAATACCGCCCCAAACCGCGCCGCCCAGAAACCCTGCCAGCAAGGCCAGTGTGATCAACAGCCAGCCGGGGAGATCAGTGAACGTCAGCCCGATCCAGGTTGCCAGAACAGCGCCGATGATCATCTGTCCTTCGCCGCCAATGTTGATCACATCACCACGGAAGGAAATGCAGATCCCCAGCGCCACCAGCAATAATGGCGTGGCTTTGACCAGTGTCTCGGCAATGGCATTGGTGCTTCCAAAAGCGCCTTCCCAAAGGGCGGCATACGCCTCAATGGGGTTGACCTTCAAGAACAGGAGCATGACCGCCCCCACTGCAAGCGCAGCCAGCGTCGCAATGACGGGCAGCAGTGCATCGAACAGGGTGCTCAGTTTTGATCGCATCGAATCCTCATCCTCCACCGCAGCAAATTACCGGGTTGGCAGTTAAACCGCTTAATTCCATGTTTGCACCAGACTTAATTGAAGGAAGGAATCATCGAAATAATTCACACCCAGCGCAAGCGGGATGTTATTTTTATCGAAGAAACCGACCTGGAGCTCCAATAATGGGTTACCCTCAGCGCTGCCAAGGATGGTACGCACCTCAGAGTCGGCCAGTACGGCACGAATGTCCGTGATGGCAAAGCCTATTTTTTGATGACAATATTGAAATAAAATATCGCGGATGTGCAGACCGCCGTCTATATTCTCAATAGACTCACGCAGCAAAGCACGGGGGATCACATTGTTCGCCAGGATCACAGGCCGTTCGTCTGCGAGGAAGAGGCGTCGTAAGAGTAACAGGTCTTCCCCGGCTTCCACGGCCAGAGTCAGCGCTTCTTTCTCCGTGGC
>DAOQBX010000442.1:0-1789 GCA_035340155.1 Anaerolineales bacterium
GGCACGTTGCCGCGGATCTCCACAATCTCGATGTCCGGGCGCAGCCACTTGATCGCTCCACTTTTGCGCAGTTCGCTCTGCTTGCGGGTCAGCTTGTGCGCGAGGTAAATGGGGAGGGGCATCAGAGTAGGAGTCTCGTTGCAGGCATAACCGAACATCATGCCTTGGTCGCCAGCACCGATCGACTCCACTTCCGCATCTGACATATGATGGCCGTCGCGGGTTTCAAGAGCCTGATTCACACCCATGGCAATATCGCCGGATTGCTTGGCGATGGCAACGAGCACGCCGCAGGAATTGCCGTCAAAACCTTTCTCGCTCGAGTCGTAGCCGATCTCATTGACGGTCTTGCGAACGAGTTCGTCGTAGTTGATCTGCGCCTGCGTGGTGATCTCGCCCAGCAACATCACATACCCGGTCTTGACAGCCGTTTCGCAGGCTACGCGTGAGCGGGGATCCTGTTCGAGGCAGGCATCCAGCACGGCATCAGAGACCTGATCGCAGATCTTGTCGGGGTGGCCTTCCGTCACTGATTCGGATGTGAACATCAGTTTGGGGGAAGTCATAAAAGTATTGGACATTTCGGTTGTTTCTCCTTATGAAATGAAAATTGCCCTTCAGACATGCAGAAAGGGCAATTCAAGCGGGGCTGTGTTTACCCTCTCATCTACCAGAATATCCTCTGTCGGAATTGGCACCGTTTTCAATTTTCATTGACCGGTTGTCGAGGCATCGCAGGGCCGTTCCCTCCGCCTCTCTGGATAAGAGCGTCTTTTGGGACTATTTATTTGCTTGCGGATAATACCATAGCAAAAAGTGTGAGTCAAATAAAATCAGCCGCTGGAGGTTTTCCAGCGGCTGAGGAACAGTTCTTTTAAATTAGTCGTTGGCGCAACGGAAACCGATCTTGGGGGAGAATTCGCCAAGGAAATCTTCGGAGGTCGGGTTGGTCGCGTTGGGATTCGACCCTCGCACCGAGGCGCGATTGGCGAGGCGGACATCCTTGAAGGCATCCTGGAAGGTCCCGCCGCGAACGGAGCGGCTGAAGAACTCGCTGCGAGCACCGGGGCCGGGCGGGTTGACATTTACGCCTTGGCTGTAATAGTTCGAGTCGTAATAGTCGGCGGTCCATTCGGCTACATTGCCGGACATATCGAGAATTCCGAACGGGCTGGCTCCAGCGGGGAAACTACCAACTTTGGTGGTATCACCCACAAAGTAGTTAAAGTTGCCGCGCGATGAATCGGGGTATTCGTCGCCCCATGGGTAGGTGCGGTAATCGTCGCCGCGGGCTGCGCGTTCCCATTCTGCTTCGGTGGGCAGGCGGCGTCCGGCCCATTTGCAGTAATTGGCGGCTTGCAGCGAGGTCACATACACAACCGGGTAATCATTGAATTCGGGAGTGTTGTAATATTTTTCGCGAGCCTGGGACTTGAAAGTCTGCGGAAGATCACAGGCACCAGCCTGAACGCATAGGGCGTACATGGCGTTGGTCACTTCCAATTTATCCATCCAGAAACCTTTCATCTGAACATCGTGCGCGGGCTCTTCATCGCGCTGATTGTCCGCATCCATGGCGCCCATGCGGAAGGTGCCTTCAGGGATGAAGGCCTGCGGCATACCGTCTACCGAAGAAACGCGCTCCGAGCCAGCTTCTCCAGCGGCAACTTCAGTGGTCGGGTTGATGGTGGGCGGGGTGGGGCTGGGGAGTGCGGTTGGTAGACTAATGGCTGTGGGCTGGGCATTTCCAGCGCCACATGCTGATGCAATAATTGCCAATGCGGCGAGA
>DAOQBX010000443.1:0-1780 GCA_035340155.1 Anaerolineales bacterium
GGCAAAAGAGAGTACCAGGGAGATCATATGTCCGCGCTGGGTTTGGAGGACCCAAAGAAGAAGGATTACAGAAAGGACTCCAATGGCAGGAATCAGGGTGGTTCGTGAGCCTGCAGCCAGTGTGAAGAATAATCCGGCCATAGCAAGACGGAGTTGGTTGGGCCGGTCAAATGCCGGCAGCAGGAAATAGAACCCGCCGATGAGGAGGAACTGGGCGGCAGCGATGGCGGCCTCGTAGATTCGTCCCTCCACCAAAATATATGGCATGGGGTTGACCAACCCTGCAAATGCGACAGCTGCAAACACGGCCCAGCGCGGAACGTTCTGGAAATGATCCCGCCACAGGGAGAGCAGAGTGAGGGTCAGGAAGAGAAAGGTACCGGCGAGGAAAAGAAGCGAAAGGAGTTTATCTCCGAGATCGGTTGAGTAGATCCATTTCATTGGGGTCAATAACAGCGCAGGGGCAGGTCCCCAATAAAGATAGTATTTCCCTTTGTAGAGCGTGGCATCCCACAGCATGGGAATTCCTTCGCGGTTGGACGGCTCGTACAGGCTTTCATCTTGGAATGCGAGCAGGGCTGCATCCGGCCGTACATCCAGCGCAAGCTGGCCTTTGGCAAAGGCGCTGGCTTGCAGGTCGTAGTAATTGGTTTCGTTCGTGAGCGTTTTCCAAAGGCCATCGGAGGAATACCAAAGGTATACGAGCAGGATGGCGAAGATCAAGCCCGACAAAGCGACGGAGAAACGCCCGTCACTGGTGTGGATCGTTTTGCCAATTAGGTTGTCTTCCTTATAGAAAAGCGCTGAGGCTAACAGCGTTATACCGGCAAGCAAAAGCAGGGTGCGCCGAACTCCCCAGGTGGAGAAACTTTCCAGCCCCAATGCGTTTGCAAATACCATCAGGATGATAAGAATGATCCCAAGGAGTCCGCCCGAAACTCTGATCCAATGAGTGCGCATGGGGTGATTTTATCATTCCCGTTTCGAAAGCCTGTGGACTTCCGAGACCATACCTGCATGGAATAGTTTGCTATAATCCCAAGCATGATCTACCTTGATTACGCTGCTACCACCCCGGTCGACCCGCGCGTCTTTGATGTTATGCTGCCTCACTTCCGTGAGACCTTCGGGAATCCCTCGTCCATCCATCGTTTTGGGCAGAGGGCTGAAGCGGCGGTGGATGAAGCGCGGGAGAAGATCGCCAAGGTGTTGCATTGCCAACCGGACGAGGTCATTTTCACTTCGGGCGGTTCAGAAGCGGATAACCTTGCATTGCGCGGCGCATCCCAGGCGCGGCGAAACGCATCCGGCGGAACCTGGATCCTGATCGCCAAGACCGAGCATCCGGCTGTGAGCAAGACAGCCATTCAACTTGAGAAGGAATATGGTTTTCAACTCGAATGGCTCGATGTGACCGAGCATGGCATGGTGACGGTCGAGTCTCTGGCGAAAGCGGTTTGCGGCAATACCTTGATGGCTTCTGTGATGTACGCCAACAACGAGATCGGTACGGTCAACCCGATCGCGGAATTGGCTCAAGTAGCGAAAGCGAACCATATCCTCCTGCATACAGACGCGGTTCAGGCTGCGGCCTATCTGGATGTAAACGTCCAAAAACTTGGTGTGGATCTGATGTCGCTGGGCGCGCATAAGTTCTATGGCCCCAAAGGTGTGGGCGCGTTATACATCCGCAAGGGGACCGGGCTGGTATCCCACTTGACGGGCGGCAGCCAGGAGTTTAGCCTGCGTGCCGGGACACACAATGTGCCTTATATCGTCG
>DAOQBX010000444.1:0-1779 GCA_035340155.1 Anaerolineales bacterium
GAGTGAGTAGACGGTTTGATAAATGACCTGGGAAAGCCATTCATGCGAGACGTAGGGCCGATCCGCATACGGGTAGATCAACGGTTCGCTGGAGGGAATCCGCTTTTCGGCGAGGATGATGCGGCCAAATAAAAGATGGCGCGGCAGGTCGCCGTCGAGGTTGATCATGCGGTTCCCCAAAAGAAGAACGGCGATGAACAAGGAGGCGAAAAAGATATCCTGTAAACGGGGAACGGCTCGGATCATGTTCTTCATAATGAGGCTATTTCAATTTGATGTTGAGGATGCTGACGAAAAAACTTGCAAACAGAACTTCGAACCCCAGGGTGAACAGGACCGCGCCAGGGATGACGAGACGCATCGAGAAGACCGGGTCAATGTTCCCGAAACTGTTCTCGCTCCAATACACCACTGCGCTAATGGAACTGGCGAACCCCAGCAGTACCATGCCTGCTGCGGCGGCGATTCCTTTTTCAAGGCCCACACGGTTAAGCAGTTTGTCGGTCGCCTGGTCTCGCGGCAACAAGTCCGCATTGACGCCGAAGACGTAGGTGAAGATCGAGAACAGCACCGACTGCGCGCCGATGATGGTCAACAGAGCCGCGTACATCAAAGTGTTGATATCGAGGGTGATGCCGCCGATGTGAAATGGGCCGGGCAGCAGCAATAGGGAAATGAGCGCGCCCAGCACTGTCAACGCGATGCCGGGGTAAAAGAACAACCATTTGGGGCTGTAGAGCAAAAGGAATTTAAGATGCCGCCAACCATCGGACCAGGTACGCAAGTGGGGCGGACGCGTGCGGCCATCGGGGCGCAGCACCGTCGGCACTTCGGTTACGTTCAGTCCGCGCATGCTGGCCTTGACCACCATCTCGCTGGCAAATTCCATGCCGGTGGTTTGCAAATTCAAAGAGAGAATGGCCTGCTTGCGAAAGCCGCGCAAGCCGCAATGGAAATCGCCGATCCTGCTTTTGAAAAAGACGCGTGCGATGCCGCTCAAGACCGGGTTGCCAAGATAGCGATGCAAAAATGGCATGGCCCCGGGCATGATCCCACCTTGAAAGCGGTTGCCCATCACAAGGTCTGCACCTTGCTGAAGCGCTGTGACAAATGCTGTTAGGTTCGTGAAATCGTAACTGTCGTCCGCATCCCCCATGATGATGAACTCTTCCTGCGCTGCTGCGATACCGCCCATCAATGCGCTTCCGTACCCCTTTTGAGCGACATCCACCACCCGGGCCCCGGCCGCCTCTGCGATCTTTTGCGACCCATCCCGGCTGCCGTTATCCGCAACGAGGACTTCGCCCTCGATCTGATTCTCACTCAGAAAAAATTTCGCTTTGCGAATACAAATTTCCAGGGTTTCGGCTTCGTTCAAGCATGGCATCAAGATGGTAAGTCGGAAGGTCGATTCCATAGGCGATTTTCATTTTAACAGAAAACGACCTCCAACTTTTTTGTTGGAGGTCGTCTGCAATCATTCGCCAAGGTAATCGCGCAATTTCCTGCGGATGGAAGGGTGGCGGAGGCGGCTGAGCGCCTGCGCCTCGATCTGGCGGACGCGCTCACGGGTGACACCCATCTTGCGGCCCACTTCTTCGAGAGTGTAAGCCTGGCCGTCCAGCAACCCGTAACGAAGTTGCAGGATGCGCACTTCGCGCGGGGGCAGACTGTTCAACACTTCGCCGAGGTGCTCGCGCAACAGGTTATACGTAGCGGTATCGTCGGGTGGGGGGGCCTCATCGTCTTCGATGAAGTCGCCGAGCACGGAATCTTCTT
>DAOQBX010000445.1:0-1768 GCA_035340155.1 Anaerolineales bacterium
CCGATAAAAAGGATCTGGGCATTCACACCGAGTTATTCTCCGATGGTGTGATCGAATTGGTCAATGCCGGTGTGCTGACCAACGCCCGCAAGTCACTGCACCCGGGCAAGATCGTGGCCGGTTTCATCCTTGGTACGGGCAAGTTATACAACTGGGTGAACGACAACCCGATGGTGGAAATGCACCCGACCGAATATGTGAACGATCCATTCGTGATCGCCCAGAACGACCGTATGGTGGCGGTAAACTCGGCCATTGAGGTGGACCTTACCGGCCAGGTCTGCGCCGACAGCATTGGGCCAAAACTATTCAGCGGTGTGGGCGGCCAATTGGATTTTATCTATGGCGCATCCCGCTCCAAAGGCGGGGTTCCCATCATTGCCCTGCCCAGCACCGCGATCATGAAGGATGGCACGCCCGTCAGCAAGATCACAACCATGCTCAAACAGGGTGCGGGTGTGGTGACCACCCGCAATCACATCCGTTTTGTAGTGACAGAGTTTGGCATTGCCGACTTGTACGGCAAGACCATCCGCCAGCGTGCGCAGGCCTTGATCAAGGTTGCGCACCCGCAATTCCGCGAAGATCTGGAGCGCCAGGCCAGGGAATTGCACTACTTGTAACGAAGATCACAACAAAAAAGACGCGGAGCCTCGTAACTCCGCGTCTTTTTTGTTGTTAACCTGATAATAAGATTCCCGGCTTGACATTCTGCTCGTTTGTACCTATCATCAGGGCGTTTTGGCCTATACTTGCAAGATCCCGTGTGGGGAAGCCGGAAACTCGTTCGAAGAAATTCGATCCCGTACCATCTATCTGGTTGATGAACCTCTTCCCAGATAAAACCACTTATCGACAGGAAATACACTATGCGTAACACAAAGATCGTGGCGACCATCGGTCCTGCCTCCGATTCGGAGCAGGCACTGGAGGCGCTCATCAAAGCGGGCATGAATGTGGCCCGCTTGAACTTTTCGCACGGCACTCATGAACAGCACGCCATGCGCATCGCCCGCATCCGGGCGGTCTCCAAAAAACTGGAAATGCCTGTTGGCATTCTACAAGACCTTCAAGGACCAAAGATCCGTGTAGGCCGGTTAGAAACGCCCCTCCAACTTTCAGTGGGCGAGGAAGTCTGCCTTTATGCCACACAGGATACTCCGCCAAAGAACGGCAACCAGGTCATCCCTGTGGACTTTCGCGAACTGTTCGACTCCGTTCAGACCGGTGATAAATTACTGCTGGACGATGGCCGCCTTGCCCTCAAAGTGACCTCGGCGGAGGGCCGCCTGGTTCACGCCAATGTGCTGGTGGGCGGCGCATTATCTTCCCACAAAGGCATTAACCTGCCTGGTGTCAAACTGCGCATCGCCGGCTTTACGGAAAAAGACAAAGCCGACTTGGCCTTCGGCATTTCTCAGGGCGTGGATGCGGTGGCGATCTCCTTCGTCCGCAGCGCGGATGATGTTGTTTCAGTGCGCGCCGCCATTCAGGAATTTTCCGAGCCGGGACGCGCTCCTTTCCTGGTTGCCAAACTTGAAAAGCCTGAAGCCTTGGATGAACTGGAAGCCATCCTGGATGTGGTCGATGGTGTGATGGTGGCCCGCGGCGACCTCGGCGTTGAACTTCCGCCCGAACGTGTGCCTCCTCTGCAAAAGATGATCATTCGCGCAGCCAATGCGCGCGCCAAACTGGTAATTACCGCCACACAAATGCTCGAGTCAATGATCGTCAATCCACTGCCGACCCGCGCCGAGGCGTCCGATGT
>DAOQBX010000446.1:0-1758 GCA_035340155.1 Anaerolineales bacterium
ATTATTTTAACTATAAGGCTCCTCTTGCGAGTGTCCCTGCAACGTACGGGTACGGTGAGGGATATTCAGAGGCGGCCGATTATTTGGCACAGAAACCCAATGCCGGTGCGCTTCGCGCCTATGTGTATAACGGCATGGGTACCTTTTCGTATTTCTTCCCCGGAGAGACCATCCTTTTCAAGCGCGTCTACATCCTTGACGATGATTTTGAGACCATTTCTGCAGATATGCATCAGAGTGATTATCTGGTCCTCTATCCCATCGTTCGAGAGAAACAACCCGAGACCGAAAAGATCCTCGCGAAACTTGAAGGCGTAGTGGAGCCTGAAAAGGTCATTTACATCCATGGACTGGAATATCTCCAGATCTATCGAATTGCGGATATTCCAGAAGAGTTCTACCAGACTCTGGGACGGCCATAAAGATTGGGCGGCGTATGAAGCGCGGCCTTTTCCTTTCTCCTTTGTCATGAAAGTACCATATACTGCTTGTAGCGATGTAGAGTAAAATTTCATTCATGGTGGCTCAAAGCGCACAGCGTACGCAAGATGGCTTCCAGCGGTATGGCATTCTGTTCAACCGGACGCTGCAATGGGTTGTTTTCGCTTATCAGGCGATTGCAGCGGTGCTGTTCCTGCTGTCATTGCTGCTCGCAAATCGCTGGCTGCAACAACCTTTCATCGGTGCTTTTTACGAACACACCATGGTTTTCAATGGTACCGGCCAGGATGGCACCGACCCGGCCTGGTTCTTGTACAGGCAGGTGGAGGTGGGGGATCAACTAACTGCCATTGATGGCGCCTCTGTTACTTCTGCGGAAGAAGTTCGAAATATTTTGATCGCCCAGCCTGAGGATGATCGCATCGTTCAGGTCAGCGTGTTGACAAAAGAGGGGAAGTCACTCACGTTTGATGTTACTCTGACGGAGTTCCCCGCTTCAAGCCGGAACGTTTACTTTATCGTCCCATCCATTCTTGGAGCGATCTTTCTGGCTGTAAGTTTATGGATATTCGGCTTCCGTCGCAGCGAACCGGCAGGACGCGCTTTCTCCCTGTTCACATCCTCGCTGGCGATCGTTATGGGTACTTATTTCAACCTGATCACCACCCACGAGTTTACAGCCTTTTGGACTCTTGCCATCGGCATTGCGGGTGGAGCGATGATCAACCTGGGGCTGGTTTTTCCAATGGAACCGCGCGGAGTTATCAACCGGCCATATTTGCGCTGGCTGGGTCTGGCGGTTGGGTTGGCCCTTTCTCTGATCTCCCTTCCAAATTTATTTAATTTTGAACGGCCGATTACCTACATTGCCAACTGGCAGATGATCTACGGCTTCGTGGCGTTGAGCACTCTGTTCTATATCGGCATGAATTTATACTATGCGCTCTATGCCCAGTCGCCGGTTATCAAGACCCAATCCCGCACCATTCTGATCGGTACCACGATCGCATTTGCGCCGTTGGCTATCTGGCTGACCTTTGGGTTTTTCCGCCCCACCAATTTCTCGCCCTATCTTTTTCTTCCCCTTGCCTTTTTCCCGCTGGTGATCGGGTATACCATCTTGCGTTTCCGCTTCCTGCGCACCGACGATATTGTGCGGCGTGGCTTCTCATATGCCCTGCTCACGATCCTCATTGCAATTGGATACGCCCTGGTTGTTGCGGGCTCTGGATTGTTTTTTGGGAATTACCTTCCAGCCAATAATCCTTACCTCGTGGGTGGTGTCCTTTTTCTGCTGGCAATATTTTTAGAGCCGAT
>DAOQBX010000447.1:0-1757 GCA_035340155.1 Anaerolineales bacterium
CATCGGAGGGATGGGTCATGCCGGTGAGTTGGAAACATCCTACATGCTTCACCTGCGCCCTGATCTGTGTAATATGGGCCGCGTCGTGGACGAGACAGATTTTGTCGCCACACCAGATTACTACATGGATTGGATCGAAGGCGGATCCCTGGTAGCCAACCCGCCCTGGGATGACGACTCTAAAACCGGAGCCTATGGAGCAGGAAGCCACGCAACCGCCGAGAAAGGCCGCTTATGGCTGGAGGCTGCCATTAAAGAAAAAACCGACCATGTTGAACAGATCCATGAACAACATAATCGGCGCGAAGAGAGAAGGAATGCAGGGTATGGCCTTTGGGGAAAAGGCCGTTAATCTACTCGATCACCTCAAAGGCGATCTTCATCGAACAGAACTGGTGATTCCCAACTTGCAATGTAAAAAAGGTCTGGTACTCGCTCGGCGTTTTGGGCGCAATAAAAGTTGCCGTCATGGAAATTTTCTGGCCAGTGGTGACATTCTTTGTAAAATCCTTGATCTTGGTACCTTCCGGGCGATAGCCACCGGTGTAAACAAAGTCCAGGCCGTTAATGGTCCAAGCCTTGGTGCCGGTATTCAAGATCGTGAAGGTCACATAGAAGGTTACTTTAGCCTTGACCACCGCGCCATTTCTAGGCTGCTTTTCTACAACAGTACATGTCCATTCTTTGCCGGTGAAGATGGGCTTTTCGGTCTTTGCCGGAGTGCCATCACCAGATTGTCCACCGCCGGGCACGCCGATTTTAACGTCCAAGGTCGGTGTTTCGGATGGGAAGGGCGTATCTGTATATAAGCGGTAAATAAACGTCACTGTAGGGGATGGGGTAACCGAAGGAGTGCGGGTTACCGTGGGCGTGGCTGTATCGGTGGGCAGGACGGCCGCGGTCTGGGTCTGGGCCGCCCCCGCTGTTTGGGCGATCACTGTCTCGAGCCCTCCGGCTGGCATAGTAGCCTGCAGAATAGGAGCAGGTGTAACCAGGCCAGGGATAACACAGGCCAGTGAACTCAGGAGATACAGCAAAAGAAATATCTTTTTATTCATAAGATTTAAAAAGTATATCACGCGTTAAAGGCTGAATTTCTTTTCGATGAAATCTTCACCTTTTGCAATGAACTCAGCATATTCATCAGGAACGGGCGAAGACACCATCAAGTCTTGTGTCTTCTTCCTCAATACTTCCCTTGCCGTTGGCGCACCGGCCTCCTGCCATTTTTCCATGCTATAGCGCGGATAGACCCCACTGACATAATAACCATTTTTGTAATTCTTCAATGTGGAAGGCTGGTTGAGAAAACTTTTACCCGGGCCAACTTTGAATATCTCATCCACTGCTGAGTTGGCATTATCCAGTTGAAAGCCGTTGTGAAGTCTCAAAGCCTGGTCGATGATCTCATGACAATGGACAAAGGTCGTCGGGGAAATGGACTTCGAGCCAAGAGAATCTCCAATGAACGGGGCCAGATGTCCGCTGGAGAGAAGAAGCGCAAGGGTGTTCATCCAGTAGGTATCGGCAGCGATCAGATCCATACCCCAGCCCGTGCCGCTGCCAGAAGTCGAGCAATGCGGAATACCGTAGAATTTCATCATCTCTGAGCAAGCCACGCTGATGAGGATGCTCTGCGGGTCGTAGAAGTTGAGCATGGTGCGCATGTCAAAATAGACGGGCAGCATCCCCAACAAGATCGTCGCCCCTTTTTTTATGGTCTGGCTGATGACCAGGCCTGCCAGTAATTCCGCCAT
>DAOQBX010000448.1:0-1737 GCA_035340155.1 Anaerolineales bacterium
ATGTCGAGCACTACACAACTTCCGGTGGCGGTGGGGAAGATGGGCGCCAGTGCGGGCCGGTCCACGCCACGGATGCGGCCCAGGCGGAACAAAGCCGATACCATGCCTGCGCCGGTGTTACCTGCGGTGACAAAGGCGTCCGCTTCGCCATTCTTGACCATGTCCATGCCGACCGCCATGGAGTTTTTCGCATCTTTGGCCCTTGCTTTCAAGACCAGAGCCTCACCTTTATCTTCCATGGTCAGCATTTCTGGCGCATGGACAATGCGAATGTTCAAGCCTTGCGTATTTTGTTTCTCCAACGTTGGTTTGATCTTCGCTTCATCCCCAACGAAGATGATCTCCACCCCGTATTCCCGTGCCGCCATGATCGCCCCTTCCACATCGGGACCCGGATAAGTGTCGCTTCCCATTGCATCTACAACGATTCGCGTCATGAAAAATTCTCCTCTGAAATATGCTTGACAAGAAAAGTAACACGATTATAATACTGCCTGCTTATGCGCTGGTGCTGGAACTGGCAGACAGGCACGTTTGAGGGGCGTGTGGCGCAAGCCGTGGAGGTTCAAGTCCTCTCCAGCGCACTCAGCACAAAAACATCCCAAACTTTGGGATGTTTTTTTATTTCCTACGAACTTAAATGAATCAAATAGCCCATTTTATTCAACGATCAAACTGCAACAGGTGACCGCCCCTTCAGCCTTGGCCAGTTCGGAGAGATCGACGTTTACAACTTTGAAGCCTTTGCTTTCGAGGTGCTTCTGGGTCTGCGGGAAGGTTGTCGGGTAGATGATGCTGTCATGAATGGGCAGGCAGTTGGCGGCGAAGGGTTCTGAAGCGTCGACTTCGATCAGATCGAAACCGGGGAAGTAGGAAGGGTCCACCCAGTTCTTGTTGATGAGCAGGGTGTTGTCGTTGACGCGGGTGACCGCCGTTTTGAGGTGCAGGCAATCGGTCATCTCTACGCCATGTACTTTGTAGCCGTAGTTATCCAGTGCGGAGTTGAGTTGAGCGACCGCTTCAGGGTTGCTGCGGGTGGACATGCCGATGTAAATATTCTTTCCAAGCACAAGCACATCGCCGCCGTCCACCGTGGCGGGTTCGGAGACATGCACCAGCGGGCGGTGAGAGGACAAGGCCGGGATGATGGTATCGATCTCCGGCTTGCGAGAATCAGCGCCGGGACGGGTGATGACCGCCACTTCGGGAAGGATGAAGGCTGTGTCTTCCACAAAAACAGAGTCAGGCAGGTCCGGCTCGGCATCCAGTTCGATGACCTGACAGCCCAATTTAGCCAACGCATTGATGTATTCCTCATGTTGGGTGTTGGCAACATGGACGTCGATGGGCGTGCGTTCGATGTGGGTGATCTCGCATTCGTTGAAGCGCGGACTCACCTTGCGGGTGATGGCAACGGTCATTTATTGTTCTCCGGAGCGGTAGCGGTCGATGAGGGCCTTGGTACGCGGATCCTTCGGTGCCTTGAAGAGGTCTTCAGGGGTGGCATCTTCGATCAATTCACCTTCGGCCATGACAATGACGCGGTCGGCTACTTCGCGGGCAAAGCCCATTTCGTGGGTGACCACAAGCATGGTCATGCCTTCAAGGGCGACCTTCTTCATGACGTTCAATACTTCGCCGATGAGTTCGGGGTCGAGCGCGGAGGTGGGTTCGTCGAAGAGCATGACGCGCGGCTCCATGGTGAGGGCGCGGGCGATGGCGACACGCTGCTTCTGT
>DAOQBX010000449.1:0-1717 GCA_035340155.1 Anaerolineales bacterium
CCTGCTTACGCGTCACGGTAACAGAGTCGGGGCGGTGATGTTCGGGAGCGGAGTCCAGCACAAGGTCCCGGCACGAGGCGGGCGGCTGCATGTGTTGCGTCTGCTCAACGATCTGCTCAAGCAGCCGCATCATCAACGCACGCCCATGACCGATCTATCCGCTTTGGTCAAGGGCGGCCTTCACACCATCAAGAAGCGTTCCTTGATTTTTGTGGTTTCGGATTTCATCAGCGTGCCGGGTTGGGAACGATCATTGAATTTGCTCAGTCAACGGCATGAAGTGATCGCGATCCGGCTGTGGGATAAACGCGAAACGATGTTGCCGGATGTGGGACCGTTGATCATGGAAGATGCCGAAACGGGCGAGCAGATCTATGTGGATACGAGCGATAAAAAATTCCGTTTGCGCTTCATGGAAGCGGCGCAAAAGCGTGAGGCCGAATTGAACGCGATCTTCAAACGCGCAGGCGTGGATGTTCTGTCGCTTTCCACCGAGGCGGACCTGATCCATGCCATTGCCAGTTTTGTGATGCTGCGCCGCCAGCGCCGGAGATAGGGCATGTCATTCATCTGGACTTCCATGCTTTGGTCTCTGGCTTTGGTGCCGCTGTTGATCTGGTTGTATCTTCGCATGCAGAAGCGACGCTCTCAACTTGCGCTTCGTTATGGGAGTCTGGGCCTGGTGCAACAAGCGACGGGGCGCGGCGTTGGCTCAAGGCGGCACATCCCTGCGATCCTATTCCTGGTTGGTGTCACCGTTCTCTTTATATCGCTGGCCCGTCCACAGATGGTGGTTGGCCTCCCAAAGGTGGAAGGTATCGTCATCCTTGCTTTTGATATTTCCGGCAGTATGGCTGCTGAAGATTTCGAGCCTAATCGACTCGAAGCCGCCAAGGCGGTGGCGGTTGATTTTGTCTCGCGCCAACCTTCGGCGGTAAAGATCGGCGTGGTGGCGTTCAGTGAAGGCGGATTGTCAGTGCAGATTCCTTCGTCTGACCAGGCGGCTATTATTGCATCCATTGAGCGGTTGAGGCCACAACGTGGGACCTCGCTTGCGAACGGGATCGTATCTTCGCTAAATACCATCGCGAATGCGACCGGTCAGGAACCGATCATGGGCTTTGAAGATGCCGAAGTCCCTGTGCCTTCCGGGCCCGTTGAAGAAATGCCACCTGCAGATTCGGCAGTCATTGTGTTACTCACCGATGGCGAGAACAATATGGATCCCGACCCGATGGCCGCTGCGCAACTTGCCGCCGACCGGGGTGTGCGCATCCATACCATTGCGGTTGGCAGCCCGGAAGGTGTGCAATTGACCGTTAACGGATTCACCGTGTTCACGCAGGTGGATGAAGCGACCCTCCAACAGGTTTCCGAGTTGACGGGTGGTACGTACTTTAATGCCAAGGATGAAGAAGACCTTGAACAGGTGTATGCGAGCATTCAGCCGCGTTTGGTCTTCGATCAGGAAGAGACGGAGGTTACCGCCGTCTTTGCGGGTGTAAGTATTCTGATCCTTTTGATCGGCGGGTTGTTGTCTTTATTGTGGTTTAGCCGTGTGCCATGAGGAAATTCCGAAAAAGAGGATCATGGATGAAGAACAAATATATCCAGGTTCGTTTGCGGCGAATTTCTTTTGGCGCTGGAGGTAGTTCTTAATGGAATTGCTCTGGTCTCCCGTTCTATATCTGCTGGCGTTGATCCCGCTTCTGATCCT
>DAOQBX010000450.1:0-1701 GCA_035340155.1 Anaerolineales bacterium
TGGTCGCCGACGACAGGTTGATGTGGTAATGCTCCGCCAACCGCTTCGAGCCGATTGGCTGGGCGGTGTCGATGTAATCACGGATGATCAACATCAGGAGGGTTTTCTGTCGTTCGGTGAGAGTAGGCATGACCAAAAATTTAGCACTCCATTCTTGCGAGTGCCAGTCAGTGACGAGATAATAATATCAGCCGGGTATGGAGGCGTCAATAAGAGAAGTATAAGAACTTGATTTTATAGATATTCATCACTTGACAACGCGCCTGACTTATTTATAATTATTCTAAATTTGTAATTATTCTAAATAAGAGAAGCCATGTCCAATCTCCCTACTCTCACAACGGCCCTGCAACATGCAGGCATGCGTGTCACCCCGCAACGGGTGGCGATCTGTGAACTTCTGACGACCAGCGATGAACATCCCACCGCCGCGATGATCTATGATGAACTCAAACCGCGTTTTTCCTCGCTCAGCCTTGCCACCGTGTATAACACGCTCGATACGCTGGTCGGCTTGGGCGTGGTGAATGTATTGGGTCACGCCGGAGATGACAAGGTCCATTATGATGCGGATACGGAACCCCATGTCAACCTGGCCTGTATCTCCTGCTCGCGCATCATCGATATCCCCAGCGAACATGTCACCCACCTTGATTCAGAGATCACTGCGGCTTCGGGCTACAAACTGCTCGGTGCGCGCGTCCTTTATTACGGGGTTTGTCCCGACTGTCAGAAGAAACAGGCAAGAGCAAAGAGGCAATCATGAACTCAAACTTACCGAAGCAAGAATCCCGATGCACCGAGATCATTTCCGATACCCTGCGCGGATATGCAGGTATTCAGGAAGTGGATTATGACTATACGAGTGGCAGCCTGAAAGCAGTCTATGACCCGCGCCTGCTGAGCAATGAACGCGCGCTGGAGGTCATCAACAACGCCGGTCGTGAGGCATCCATGCGGGTGGCCCAATGCGCGGCCAGACGTGAACGCGGGGAGGAAGCCTGCGCCGGGTGCGCGGGCGATCTCGCCAGGCAACTTGCCATGCAATATGAAACTGCAGCTGCCGCACCCACAGCAACTTTCCGAAAAAATACCGTGGAAGTCAAGTTGAACGCTCCGCGCCTTGCCAACAGTGAAGACTTGGAAGTGGAAGCGAAATTTTTCGATCAGCATGAAACAGAGAAAAAGCCCACCTCCATCCCTGTGGAGCGAATAGAGGTCGCCTTCACGATCATCAACGCCCTGACCGCTCTGACTGCCTTCATCGGCACAGGCGCAGGTTGGGACCCAACGCTGATCTTTGGCTTGTATCTTGTTTCCTTCGTTACCGGCGGTTGGTTCGGCCTGGTGGCCAGCTTCGAAGCACTGAAGGAAAAGACTCTCAATGTGGACTTGTTGATGATTCTTGCTGCGCTTGGTGCAGCGGCCATCGGTCAGCCCGCGGAAGGCGCAATGCTGCTCTTCCTATTCTCGCTTTCGAACACGCTCCAAACCTATGCCATGGACCGCAGCCGCAAGGCCATCGAAAAATTGCTGGACCTGCGCCCCGCCCAGGCCACGGTACGACGCGGCTCACGCCTGGTCACCCTGCCCATCGAACAGCTGACCCTTGGCGATGTGGTGCTGGTGCGCCCCGGCGAACGCTTCCCCATCGACGGCGAAGTGCTGTCTGGAGTATCAGATGTTGACCAGGCCACCATC
>DAOQBX010000451.1:0-1692 GCA_035340155.1 Anaerolineales bacterium
GATCTTCAACGGCTATTGGGAATTCTATCTTGGCTGGCTTGTAATTGCTCTGGTGCTGGTGATTCTGCTTCTGCCTGCCTTGAAGGAAAAGTACGCGCTTCAGACTCGTGCCGTGCTGGGTTCATCCCTTCTTGGCCTGCTTCTAGTCTGGGGCTTCTTCAACCCCGGCGGTGACCATCTCCTGGCTGAGCGCAATTTCTATGGTGTCATCCGTGTCAAAGACCTGGAGGGCAGGGCGAATGCCATGGTTCACGGCATGACAATTCACGGCCTGCAGTTTCACGATGACCCGCGACGTCCGTCCACGTATTATGTGGAGGATAGCGGCGTGGGTCTGTTGCTGCTCAACCACCCCAAGCGCGGACATGATATGCGGGTGGGTGTATTAGGGCTGGGCGCAGGTGTGCTGGCGGCCTATGGTGAGCCTACAGATCAATATCGCTTTTATGAGATCAATGACATTGTGATTCGGTTGGCAAAAGGTGAGGGAGGATACTTCACCTTCCTCGAAGACAGCCGTGCAAATGTAGAAGTCATTCCCGGTGACGCGCGTCTCTCCCTCGAAAATGAACTATCTATCGGGCAGCCGCAGAATTTCGATGTGCTGGTGCTGGATACCTTCAGCAGCGATTCCATTCCGGTTCATCTTGTGACTCGCGAGGCTTTCCAACTCTACCTTCAGCATTTGGATGAAGGCGGGGTGATCGCGGCTCATATCTCGAACCGCCACCTCGACCTGCAGCCTGTGTTCTGGCAGGTGGCAAAGGAATTTGGTCTGAACATGATCCGTATTGACAAAGCACCAAAAATAGAAGGGGAGTTTCCATCCATTTGGGTGTTGCTTTCTCGTGACCCTGCCATGTTGGATTTGCCCGCCCTTAAGAGTCGCGCACTGGATCTGACAGGTTACGAAACCACTCTTCCCTTGTGGACGGATGATTACAGCAATCTGTTCCAAATCCTAAAGTAGACAGTAGCAAAACCGCCTTGAGACGAATTTGTTTCAAGGCGGTTTTATTTATTTCTCCAGCATCATGCTGACTTCTTCGTTCAGCCAGCGGCGGCCATCGCGGGCGAGCAGGTCGTAGCCTTCGGGTGGACCCCAACTCCCTGGGCGGTAGACAGCCAGCGGCGGAGTCTGATGCGTTTCCCAGGTTTGGAGAATGGGATCGATCAGGGACCAGGCTGTCTCCACTTCATCTGCGCGAGTGAAGAGTGAGGCATCGCCTTGAAGCGCATCGAGCAGGAGGCGTTCATAAGATTCGGGAATGGCGGTCTTACCAAATGCCTCAGCATAGTGGAATTCCATATCCACAGCGCGGGTCTCGTTGACCGTATCTGGTGCTTTGGCTTCAAAGCGCAGATGCACGCCTTCATCGGGCTGAAGGTACAGCACGAGAATATTCGGCTTCATGGTCTGCATCGGGAACATGGTGGTCGGCGGTTCTTTGAACTGGATGATGATCTGCGATTGTTTTTCGGCGAGGTTCTTGCCGGAACGCAAATAAAAGGGCACGCCCTTCCAACGCCAGTTGTTGATGAACAGGCGCAGTGCGGCGTAGGTGGGGGTGGTGGAATTGGGATTCACATCCTCTTCCTTGCGATAGCCCTTGTACTGCCCGCGCACTGTATGGACTGCGACCTGTTCGGGTGACATGGGCGGCGGCGCGACGCGCATCCGGCTCGCCGGCC
>DAOQBX010000452.1:0-1687 GCA_035340155.1 Anaerolineales bacterium
GGAGATGACGGGCTCGGCTTTCTCCAGGCCCTTTTTCCAACTATCCACCATGGGAGCACAGCCTTCGGCCTGGATCGGCGCAAAGGCGGGGATCTTGTCCACCCATCCCATCTGCTTCATTTCACGGAATCCTTTGTATACGCCGATCGGTCCCATGCCTCCGCTAATGGCCTGTACATACCAATCTGGCGTGCGCCAGGGCGTAGTTTCGCCATGGCCAAGAAGACTGGTCATCTGTTCGGCGATCTCGAAGGCAATGGTCTTCATCGCTTCAATCGAGGTGATGGTGCGCGCGCCCATATCCAGATAGAGCCTTCGCTGGCGGGCAAATTCAGCAGCGACCTGCTTGCACTGATCGTAAGAGCCGGTGATCTTGATAACCTGACTGCCATAAAGGGCGATCTCACGCATCTTGACCGCCGGGACCAGGCTGGTTACAAAGGCCCATAGTTTCATCCCCGCCCGGGAAGCATATGCAGAATATGAAATGGCAACATTGCCTGTGGAAGCGGCCACCATTTCGGTGATACCTGCCTCCTTAAGTGCTGCTATTGTGACCGCTGCCTGGCGGTCCTTGAACGAGGAGGTTGGCCCCTGCCTTTCGTCCTTGATATAAATGTTCGGACAACCCAGCATCATCCCAAGATTGATGGCCCGGATCAATGGCGTGTGCCCCTCGCCAAGTGAAAGGCTGATATTGGGGTTTCGGACGGGTAATAATTCCCGATACCGCCAAAGATCGGGACTGCGGCCATGAAGTTTAGCTAGCAGACTTTTCCCGATCAGTTCGTAATCGTATTCAGCCTCGCGCCATTGGCTGCCGCATTTTGGGCACGTGGTGGAGGTTGGATAGTATGGTGCGTTGTGTCCACAATCGAGGCACTTGATGATGAATGACACTTTAAATTAATCTCCTGGATGATTCCTTGTTTTTAACTTTTCCAGAGCGCGTTGAATGGAGTTTAATAATTCCTTTTCATTGAAGGAACCTTTGGTCAATAAACGCTGTCCGTATTCGTCCAGTTGTTTCCTGGTTTCAGCGGAGATATCCAGCCCGCTGAGTACAATGACTGGAATATCTTGAAGGTTCTTGTCTGCGTGCATCTTCTCCAGCACCTGGAACCCGTTCATCTCTGGCATGAATAAATCCAGGATGACCGCATGAGGCGGGTTGCCGGTGGATAGAATGTTCCAACCGTTTTTGCCGCCCTCCGCAAGGACCGCCTTGTAGCGTCCGTCTTCATTCAGGATCTTTCCGATCAACCTCAGATCATCCGGGTTATCATCGATCACCAGCACTTCACGGATGGAGCCGTCGGAGTTGAGGCGGTCAAGCGTGTTGACCAGGTCCTCTTCCAAAATGGGTTTGACAAGGTAGTCGGAAGCGCCGAGGTTAAATCCCTTTTCCAGATCCTCAATGATACTGCAAACGATAACCGGGATATTGCGGGTCTCAGGGTCGCTTTTCAACGTCTCCAGCACGGTCCAGCCGTCGATACCCGGCATCATGACATCGAGAGTAATAGCGAATGGTTTCAACTGTTTGGCGCGTTCCAAAGCCCGCGCTGGATCGGTCAACGGGATGACATGATACCCCTGCGGCTGTAGATAGCGCTCGTACAACCCGATCACTTGCGAGTCATCGTCAATGGCGAGCACGGTCTTGTTCCCATCTGTGAGCAGGTCG
>DAOQBX010000453.1:0-1665 GCA_035340155.1 Anaerolineales bacterium
TCCTGATCGTCGCGGACGAGGTCTATCAATTCCTCGGTTATACCGAAACCCCGCCGCCTTCTTTTGGGACGCAGATCGAATCGGGGCAGGTCATTTCGCTGGGATCGTTCTCGAAGATCCTCGCACCCGGCCTGAGGTTGGGGTGGATGCACACGCATGCGTCCATCGTTCAGAAAGCGGTGGCCTGCGGTTTGCTGGACAGCGCAGGCGGATTGAACCCGTTCACCTCCGCCATTGTCCGCAGCCTGATCGAAAGGGGGGACCTGGAAAAGAACATCGTCAGTTTAAAGTCTGAGTTGGGGCACCGTATGCGGGTCATGGATGAAGCGATCAAAACACACCTGCCACAAGCCAGGTACGTCTCCCCGCGTGGCGGATATTTCTTCTGGCTGCAAATTCCCGGCATCGACGCGCAAGAGTTGCAGCAAAAAGCGAAAGAGTTTCAGGTAGGGCTGCGGCCCGGCGTCCGATTTTCGAGCCGGAATGAGTTGAAGGATTTTATGCGTTTGAGCATTTCCCATTATGGCGCAGCCGATATCGAAGAGGGAGTCCGTCGCTTACGGCGCTGTATCGAGTCTTGAATCAAAAAGCCGGCCTTGCAGGGTCGGCTTTTTGATTTATCCTTCAACTTCCAGCCATTCCAGGGCTTTGTCCATCTGGCTGAAAATGCGGCCGTTCAACCCGCGGTTGACACCGACATCCTCTGCGAAGCGGGTGATCTCTTCTTTACGGTGTACGACCGCGATCTTGATCTGGCGAAACATCCGCGCTCCCTGCACGCCGGCCTCAAAACGCTGCATGGGGCTGAGCGTGCCCTGCATGTTCAAAATATTCACCAGCACCTTGCTGTACTGCTCGGTCCTACAGATCGTCAACACTTCCCTGGAGATGGAGAGGAATTTCTCCAGTTTGTACTCTTCCGTATATTCCACATACAGGTAGCCATTTCTGCGTTCGATGTCGGTCATATCTCAGATCACTTTGCAGGAATGATCCCCGACATTCCCGGTTAATGTCTATTTCAAACGCTCCGCTACGATCTCAGCCACATCCTTGACCTGGATCGGGCTATCCTCGCCCTTGGCCGCGTCGGTCATCATGGTCAGGCAGAACGGGCAGCCGACCGCCACCGTATTTGCGCCAGTGGATCTGGCCTCGGCAAAACGAGTCAGGTTCACGCGGGCAGAACCTTCCTCTTCTTCCTTCCACATCTGAGCCCCGCCCGCGCCGCAGCAGAAGGATTTGGCGGAATTGCGCGGCATCTCCACGGTTTCCACACCAGCGGACTTCAACGCATCGCGCGGCGCATCGGTCACTTTATTGTGCCTGCCCAGATAGCATGGATCGTGGAAGGTGATCTTCATCGAATCCCCTTCAAGGTTCATGGAGATCTTCCCCGCGCCAACCAATTCGTTGATCAACTGGGTATGATGAATGACCTGATAGTGGCCGCCAAAGGCCGGATATTCGTTCTTGATCGTATGCAGGCAGTGTGGGCAGGTGGTGACGATGCGCTTCGGTGCGACCTCGTTCAGGATCTCCACGTTTTGCGTTGCCAACCCGAAGAAGATATCCTCACGTCCGGCACGGCGGGCTGAGTCGCCGGTGCAGGCTTCGTTCTTGCCAAGCACGGCATAGTTGACTCCGGCCGTGTTCAGGATCTTC
>DAOQBX010000454.1:0-1658 GCA_035340155.1 Anaerolineales bacterium
GCCAGTTGCTCATATTTTTTGACCCCAGCCTCGTTCAAGCGTTTCTCGATCGCAGGGCCGATCCCCTTGATCTTCTTGAGGTTATCTGCGCGTACGATCCGCAAGGTCTTTTTTGTTCGCTTCGGTGCCTCAACCGGCGGCAATGATTCCACCGCAGGCTGTATAACAACAGGAGGGGGCGGAGCAATTGGCGCAGGAGCGGGCGGGTCAAGAGGTTCCTGTTTGGCAGGGCGACGCCAATAGAACCAATCAATCACCCATTCGATCAACCAACCGATCAACAAGCCAAGGACCAACGCTGCCATGATATTCATAAAAATTCCTTTGGTATATAAAATGCTCGAAGCATGGCGATTATACTTGAGGCTCTTTAGAACAACGTGCCCTGCCTGGGCGGTTCCGGTGGAAGTTCATCCCATGGCATGGGCACCATCTCAATGTGGGATGAGACCTGCCTGTGAAATTCGCGCGCGATGTATGGAGCCAGCAAATTATCCGGGGAATGACAAAATACGAACGCCTCCTTCCCCGCTGATAATTGTTCGGCGATCCTCGGAACCCATTCCCCCACCCAGGGCTGGTTCTGCTCCATCCCGGGATGACCGATGAAACGCAGAAAGGTGAAGTCGGCGGTAACCTCTTCAAAGACGGGCACATCCGGTTTGCGTTCACGCGCCTCGAGCAGGCTTTCGTATGAACTGCCTTTGATCGCATCGTCCCCTGCCAAATTTCTTATCGGACGTGTGTCGATCACCACACGCGCCATGTTACGGTCAGACAATAACCTGTTCAATGCGGTACGGTGTTCATCTTCGAACCAATCAAGATGGCGCACCTCCACACCAAGGCGGATATCTTTTGGGAAAGCGTCCAAAAATTTGGCGAGATCCAGAATCAGGCGCGGAGAATAACTTGGGGGCAGCTGCAGAAACATCGGTCCCAGCCGCGAAGCGAGCGGCCGCATGGCATCGACAAATCCTTGAGCGCGGCTGATATAGTCCGCCAGGGCCCCATTGTGGCTGATCGCCTTGGGTATCTTCAGGCAGAAGCGAAAGGAGTCCGGAGTGCTTTCGGCCCATGCTTGCAGGGTCTGCGGCGCAGGGATGGCATAAAAAGTGGTATTACCTTCGATGGTGTTGAGTCTGCGGGCATACTCGCGCAAAAAGTCCTTTGAGGGTGTTCCTTTGGGATAGAAATTTCCCACCCATCCTTTGAACGACCAAACCGGGCAACCTAAATAAAGGGTCATACGTGAATTATAGCCAGCAGATATGTCAATTGTCACTTGAATACGGGATTGGATTCGTGGTATTGTGAAATTAATCACATAAGGAGTCGACCATGTACAAAAAGATCCTTGTCCCGCTGGATGGTTCTCCGCTTGCTGAAAAGGTTCTCCCCCACGCAGAGGCTATCGCCAAGTCTGAAGGCGCAGAGATCGTCATCCTGCGCATACCCGCCATACCCTCACCCGAATTCTTTGCACGCGAACCTTCCATTGCCAGTCAGATCCTGATCGGAATGGAACAGGAGGCGGAACAATATGTGAACGCTACAGTGAATGCATTGAAAGAGGAACATTTTCACGTAACCGGTCTCACCCGCGAAGGCCCGGTGCCAGATACCATTCTCGCCGTGGCCGACGAGGTCCACGGCGA
>DAOQBX010000455.1:0-1643 GCA_035340155.1 Anaerolineales bacterium
GGTGGCGGTCAGCGCCGCCAGTGATGAGTCGACCATCCGTTTGCCTGCCGAAAAAAATTAGACCTCCATTCGGAGGTCTGATTTTTTAAAAGGCACCCTAACAAAAGTACTGCGACCTTCCGATCGCACGTGACACACGCCCCAAATTTACTTCAAAGCCTGCTCCAGGTCGGCGATCAGATCATCCACATTCTCGAGCCCGACCGAGATCCGCACGAGGCCGGGGTCCACCTCAAGCGTGGAGCCTTGCGTGGAAAGGTGCGTCATCGCCGCGGGAACTTCGATCAGCGATTCCACGCCGCCCAGAGATTCGGCCAGTGTGAACAACCTGGTTGATTCAGCCACTTTGACCGCCGCCTCGCGCCCATCCTTCATGATGAATGAGATCATGCCGCCGCCGCTCTTCATCTGTCGCTTCGCCACCTGGACCTGGGGGTGATCCTCATGAAAGGGGTAGATCAACTGTTTGACCTTTTTCTGCTTCCCAAGAAATTCGACGATCTTTTCTGCGTTCCCGGCGTGACGATCCATACGCACAGGCAGGGTCTTGATACCGCGCAGCACGAGGAAGGCATCCATCGGCCCAAGGACGCCGCCGATGGCGTTTTGTAGATACGCCAGTTTATCGCCGAGTTCCTTATCCTTGCCAATGATCGTGCCGCCGACCACATCCGAATGTCCGCCGAGATATTTAGTCATCGAGTGGACGACCAGGTCCGCGCCCAGTTCCAACGGTCGCTGAAGGTATGGCGTGGCGAATGTATTATCCACGACCAATAAAGGCTTGTTGGGATGATTCTTTACCACTTCAGCCACAGCGCGAATATCCGATACGGCCAGCAGGGGATTTGTGGGTGTCTCCAGCCACACAATGCGCGTGGCTGGGGTTAAGGCTTCAGCGAGGTTCTCCGGGTCGGTGGTGTCGGCAAAGGTAAAGTCGAGGCCGAAGCGGCTCAGAATTTTATCGAAGAGACGGAAGGTTCCGCCGTACACATCATTTCCAGCCACCACATGGTCGCCTTGGGAAAGCATGCGCAGAACCGTATCCGTTGCCGCCATGCCTGAGGCGAAGCATAATCCCCAATTTCCGCTTTCCAGTTCGGCAAGACAATCCTGCAACGCCTTGCGCGTGGGATTCAATGTGCGCGAATATTCATATCCCTGTCGTGGTTTGCCGATACCATCCTGTTTATAGGTGGAGGTGAGATAGACCGGCGTCATGACCGCGCCGTTGTTGGGGTCGGGCTCCTGTCCTGCGTGGATGGCAAGGGTTTCAAATTTCATTTATGCTCCTATGGGGGTTGTCATTGCGAGGGCTGGCCCGGCGCAATCTTTATATTTTCACCATTATATACTTTTACTTTGTGATCTTTCCATCTTTTGCCAACCAGACATCTGTGGCGAAGCGTTCAATAAAACTGCGGTCATGCGCAACCGCCAGGATGGTGCCGTTGAAGTTTTCCAGCGCTTCTTCGAAGCGTTCACGCGAAGGAATATCCAGGTGGTTGATGGGCTCATCCAGGATGAGGAAGGTGCAGCCTTGCGCTACGAGCAGGGCCAGTTGCAGGCGCGAACGTTCGCCAAACGATAGGTCACCGGCGGGTCGCAGAGCCGCATCGCCCTTGAACAGGAAATAGTGCAGG
>DAOQBX010000456.1:0-1604 GCA_035340155.1 Anaerolineales bacterium
GTTCTGGATCTGCTCAATATGCCCGGGGATGTGCCGGGAATAGATATTGACCCATTTTTCGAAGGTGTACGGGTCTTCGAATTCCGGGTGCTTGAGCCAGTGCGTGCTGAACATTTCCTCCGAAACCGACTTCAACAATTTATAGGTCGTTTTTCTTGCAATGCGTGTGGCTTCGAGGGCGTCTTCAAGATCCTGCTCATGGTAGTTCAATTGGTTGGCCCATTCATCCTGGTTGTAGGCCATCAGCGGTCCGCCCGGCTCGACGATCAACTTGCGCGCACGCAGGGCGGCATTTGTCTCGCTATCCGCGATATGCACGATGATCTCATGCACGCTCCACTCCTTCGGCTCCGGCTTGAACTTCATCGCTTCAGCCGGCACCTCCGCCAGCGCAGCCCTCAACAGGTCGTATCCGCGCCCGTATAGTTCGATCTTCTCGTTGCGTTCCTGAGTATCCATAAAAGGCTCCTATAAAAAAACAATACTCGATATTCGTTCATCGAATATCGAGTATCCAATATCCTCACTCTATCTCCACCGCCATCGCCACGGCTTCACCGCCGCCCAGGCACAGAGACGCGATGCCGCGTTTGAGTCCGCGGTCTTTCAGCGCGTAGATCAACGTGGTCAGTACGCGCGCGCCGCTGGCTCCCAGTGGGTGACCGATCGCGATCGCGCCGCCGTTCACGTTGACCTTGTCCCAGTCCCAACCCTGGTCGGCGAGGGCGTAGCCATCTGCCAGGACTTGCGCGGCGAAGGCTTCGTTCAATTCGATCAGGTCCACATCCTTCAACGTCCAGCCGATCTTTTTGAGCAGTTTGGGCATGGCGTAGGCAGGTGCGGCGAAGAGATATTTCGGTTCCAAGGCAGCCTGCGCGTAGCCAATAATTCGCGCGATAGGCTTGAGCGACCTTTTCTCGGCGTAAGCGCGGGAGGAGATCACCACGGCTGCCGCACCGTCGTTCATGGAGGATGCGTTGCCCGCCGTCACCTTGCCGTCCGCTTTGAAGACGGGTTTCAGTTTGGCCAGTGACTCGAGCGACGTGTCTTTGCGCGGGCCCTCGTCGTGGCTGATGGTGGTCACTTCGCCTTTGCGGCCGGGGATCTGGACGGGAGCGATCTCAGCGTTGAAGCGTCCCGCCTCTTGAGCCGCCACCGCTTTGAGGTGAGAGTGAAGCGCGAACTCATCCATTGCGGCGCGGGTCACTTCGTATTCATCCGCGATGAACTCGGCGGCGTTGCCCATGCCCCAATTCTCGAACGGATCCCACAAACCATCGTTAAGCAGGGCATCGGTCATTTGGGTATTGCCGAACTTCAACTCGCCCATGCGTCCGCTGACGAGGTACGGAGCGCGGCTCATGGATTCGAATCCGCCTGCGATGTAAAGGTCCGCATCGCCCGCGCGGATGGCCTGTGCCGACATCATGGCTGCTTTCAAGCCCGAGCCGCAGACCTTGTTGATCGTGGTCGCGCTGACCGTGGCGGGTACACCGCCGAAGATGGCTGCCTGCCGCGCCGGGGCCTGGCCGTTACCAGCCTGCACCACATTGCCCATGAGGACTTCTTCCACATCGCCCGGGTCGATGCCCGCACGTTTGACC
>DAOQBX010000457.1:0-1594 GCA_035340155.1 Anaerolineales bacterium
TCAATCACTCGTGCAACCCGAACGCAGGTCTTTCGGGCCAGATTGGACTCGTTGCCATGCGAGACATCCAAATCGGCGAGGAAGTTTGTTTTGATTATGCCATGAGCGACACCATGCCTTATGATGAGTTCGAATGCCTTTGCGGTGCTTCGACCTGCCGTGGCAAAGTCGGCGGGAACGATTGGAAGCGCCCCGAACTTCAGAAGCGCTATGCCGGTTTCTTTGCGCCACACGTCCAGCGCAAGATCGATGCGTTCAAGGCGGAACGCCGCGCCTTTGAGCGCGCAATGCAGCAACCGTCAAAGGCGGGGCCAATCGCCAAGCCTGTAACTGCTGCGGCTTTCAAATAAGGCCACAACAAAAAAGACCTCCGGGATCTCCGGAGGTCTTTTTTGTTCTACAATTTTGGTCCCGCTTCAATCACTTCTTGCGGCGTGCCGTCAGTGAATTTTGCGAAATTCTGTTTAAAACGCATCGCCAGGTCTTTATAACGGCGATCGTAATCCTTTTTGTCATGCCATGAAGAGGATGGGTCGAGCACATCATCCGGGACGTTCGGGCAGGTTGCAGGGACTTCGAAGCCAAAGACCGGATCCTGCTTATAACTCACACCGGCAAGTTTTCCGTTGAGCGCAGCGTTGAGCAAGGCGCGCGTGTATTTGATGGAGATACGCTTGCCGATGCCGTACGGGCCACCCACCCAGCCGGTATTGACCAGCCAGCAAGTCACGCCATAATGCTCGATCTTGTTCTTCAACAATTCAGCATAGCGGTAGGGATGGTGGACCATGAACGGTCCGCCAAAGCAGGCACTGAAAGTGATCTCCGGTTCCTTACCCAGACCGACCTCTGTCCCCGCGATCTTGGAAGTGTACCCGCTGATGAATTGATATAAGGCTTGATTCGGAGTCAGCCGAGCAATGGGAGGCATAACACCACTCGCATCACACGTGAGGAGAATGATGTTCTTCGGGTGCCCAGCCTTTTTCTCCGGGACAGCGTTGTTGATAACCTCCAACGGATAGGACGCCCGCGTATTCTCAGTGACTGAGTCGTCGTCCAGGTCAATGAGGCGCGTAACCGGGTCGTACGGAACGTTCTCCAGAATGGTTCCAAAACGCCTGGTGGTGGCGTAGATCTCCGGCTCTGCGGATTCAGAAAGGCCAATAACCTTTGCGTAGCACCCGCCTTCGAAATTGAAGACGCCCGAGTCGCTCCAGCCGTGTTCATCGTCCCCGATGAGGCGGCGGGTTGGGTCGGCAGAAAGGGTGGTCTTGCCCGTACCGCTCAAGCCGAAGAACAAGGCCACATCATTCGAGTCATCGGGGTTGACATTCGCAGAGCAATGCATGGAGAGCACGCCCTCCAAAGGCAGCAGGTAATTCAAAATGGTGAACACGGATTTTTTGATCTCACCTGCATAAGCCGTGTTACCGATGATGGCCAGTTTCTTCTCGAACGACAGGCAGATAAACGTCTCACTATTCGTCCCATCCACCGCGGGAGCGCCTTTGAAGGACGGCATGGCCAGGATCGTAAACTCCGGCACAAAGCGTTTGTACTCCTCCAGCGATTGCGGGAGGATAAACATATT
>DAOQBX010000458.1:0-1593 GCA_035340155.1 Anaerolineales bacterium
ATATCCGCAAAGAGCACGCTCGCGGTCACTTGTTTGCCGCCGAGCGAAAAGCCCGTACGCAACAGTTCCTCCGCCACTTCCTTGGTGGCAAAGGTACGGAAGAGTTTGCGTTGCTCATCGCGCAGGCGTTTCTTTTCAAGGCTGGCGTTCACCCGGGCACGCAGCAGGATCGGGTTGATGGGCTTGGTCAGGTAATCCTCCGCGCCCAGTTCCACACATTTCACCACTGCGTCCAGCTCGTCCATGGCCGAGGTCATGATGATCGGGATCTGCCGCAATTCCACATCCTTCAGGCAGGCTTCGAGCACTTCAAAACCGTTCATCTCCGGCATCTCAATATCCAGCAGCATCAGGTCGAACATGCCGGTGCGGAACTTCTCCAACCCTTCGCAGCCATCCCCGGCAGTCTCCACGATATGTCCCTGCAGTTCGAGACTACGCGAGAGCATCATGCGGTTGACCGTGTTATCGTCCACGATGAGCAGACGGGCCGGTTCGGATTCGGAGGATGGGTTACCGTAGACCATTCAGCTGTTCCCGCGTCTGTACGAACGCTTCCTGCAACGCCTGGAGTTTGTCGCCCACTTCGAGGTTTTTGTCACGCCCCATCATCTCCAACTCACGCGCCAGCGCCGAGAACTTGACCGCGCCGAAGGTGGCCGCATTCGATTTGAGCGAGTGCGCCGCGCGGCGGAAGGCTTCTGCATCCCCGGCGGCCAGCGCGTTCTTCATGTTCTCGAACTGGATCGGCGTGTCTTCAAAGAAAGTGTTCATCAGCTCAGAAAGGAAATCTGCGCCGGTGGCATCGCGCAACGAGTTGAGGGTCTGTACATCAATATCGGTCATGGTTCACCTTTTGTCTTGCGCAAAATATAGTTCTTTATTCGCCGTTCTGCGCCGATCTTCATGAATTTGAATCGATCGGCGAAAACTGCGCAAGCCTTGCCTTTCCTTTATCTGCCGCGCCACGCTTTTTGCAGCGCGTCCACCAATTCCACCACGCGGATGGGCTTGGCGATGTAATGGTTCATACCTGCGCTCAGGCACATCTCGCGGTCGCCCTGCATGGCGTTGGCTGTCAGCCCGATGATGTAGGGATGTTTCTCCGGCCAACGTGAGAGGATCTGGCGCGTGGCTTCGAGCCCGTCCATTTCCGGCATTTGCACATCCATCAATACCACATCATAACCCTGACGTTCAAGAGATTGGAGGGTCTCGAGCCCGTTCCCGGCTACATCGGCACGATAACCCATTTGCTCGAGCAGGCGCAGCGCCAGTTTCTGGTTAACCGTGTTGTCTTCAGCGAGGAGTATCTTCAACGGGTTCCGCGTTGCCATGTGCGGGTCGGGTTTGAAGCGATCCGTGGCGGGCTCTTCCTCCTCCGCATCTGGCTTGAAGAAGAGTCCCACCAGCGTATCGAACAGCTGCGATTGTTTGATGGGCTTGGTCAGGTAAGCTGAGAAAAGATTGCGTTCATCACCCACTTCACGCCGTCCCAGTGAACTGAACAGCACCAGCGGGAAGCGCGCCTTGCCCTCCTGTCGGATGCGCCGTGCCAGTTCGAGGCCGTCCATCTCTGGCATGTGCATGTCG
>DAOQBX010000459.1:0-1564 GCA_035340155.1 Anaerolineales bacterium
TTGGCTTCGATGCCTGGGCCTTCATCGCTGACGCAGATGATCACCTGATCTGGGCGTGTGGCGCCGCTGATTCTGATCTCTCCTTCGGAGGCGTACTTCAAGGCGTTGGAGATCAGGTTGGCGATCACCTGTTCAAGCCGGTGCTCATCGCCAAGAATAACGGGAAAGTTCTGTGGAAAATCGGCGATAAGTTTGTGACGCGGCGCTTGTGAACTAAAGCGCTCGATCACTCTGGAAGCAAGGCTGGGCAGCGCAACATCGGCCTGATTCAGGCTGAGGCCACCGGCCTGCAACCGGGATGCATCCAGCAGGTCATCGATCATTTTGGAGAGGCGGTCCGCTTCTTCTTCGATGACGGCCAGCGAGTCGTTGATGGTGTGTTTGTCCCAGCGGGCATCGTCTCGCCGCAGCGTGGAGGCGTAGCCTTTGATCAGCGCCACCGGTGTACGCAGTTCGTGGCTGACGATGGAGATGAAGGTGGCCTTCATTTCATCTGCTGTGCGGAAGTGGGTGATGTCGCGAATCGAGACAATGACATTGCGCAGTTTGCCTTCTTCGGAAAGCAACGGGGCATAGGTGATGCCCACCGGCAGCGGAGGCGGTAGCGGGCGCGCAAGGTCGCCTTCCACATACAAGGTTGCATTAGGGGTCAAAGGCCAGCCGTTGGTTACTTCCTCTTCGAGTGTCTTGCCTTGGGGTTCTTTTTTCCAGCGGATGATCTCAGAGTGGGCTTTGCCAGCGATCTCTTCACGGGTCTGACCAAAGATTCGAGTGAACGCTTCGTTGCTCCGCTCAATGTTGAAGTGGGCGTCGAGGATCAGGATCCCATCTGCCGCCGAGTCCAGGAGCGCATCGAGGCGTTTCTTTTCATATGAGACCTGCCCATACAGTTGGGCGTTGAAGACGGCGATGGCGGCCTGGTCTGCAAAAGATTGCAGCAGGGTGCGGTCGTTTGGGGTGAACATGTCGGCGTAGTTGCGAAAGATGAAGATCACGCCTATGACCTGTCCGTGGGTGGCGAGCGGCAGGCCTGTCCCATTGAGCAAACCCATGCTGGCGGTATAGGTCAATTCTTTGAGCATGCGGTTCAATTCGAGCACATCCAACTCGCGGACCTTTTCTTCGGCCAGCAGCGGGCTTAAGTAGGAGAGGAAGGCCGGAGCAATGCCATGTGCTGCAACGACGCGCCAGCCGTCGGCGTGTTTGAGCGCGATGAGTCCGGCTTGCCCGGCCAGCATCTCGATGGAGATACGCAGGATGCGCGCCAGCAGTTTTTCCAGATCCAATTCCTGGGTGAGGGCGCGCGAAATTTCCAGTAAGTAATCGCGCTGTCGTACGCGAAAATCCGGGAGCATGGAAGGGATGATGGACATAACTTTAATATTTTATCATCGTGGTAAGAGGCCAAGTGCTAGAGGAATATTAACAATTGGCCTGTTTCGCAAAAAATTGCTCATGCCAGGATTATGACATTGTTTACCCGATTAGCAAAAACACCCTTACTGTTTTGTAAATTTTTTCCGTTGACTTCCATTTTCGTTGTCATAAAATTAAACCAAGCAGG
>DAOQBX010000460.1:0-1547 GCA_035340155.1 Anaerolineales bacterium
CCCGCGGTTCCAAAGCTCTCACCCGCCTGGTTGGCCGTATCTCCCAGGTTTACACTGTCTCCGCCATTCTTTTGGTCGAAGTCAATGGCGCCGGATAGAAGGGCATCGATTTCTGACTGCGCCAACATGATTATTGCACCACGAATTCTGTGAAATAGATCGAGATGATATGCAGGTCTGAAAGTCTTTGAGAGAGCGTGGTCATGATCTCCATTCGCAGATTTTCCTTGCCTTCAGCCGTGTACAGATCTTCATAGGTCTTTGTAGAAAGGAGTGTGATCACCGCATCATCCATGATCGGCAGCCGCGAATTGAGTTTCTCCTCGAACTGCGTCAGATAGGCGGTCTTCTCCTCTTCCGGCAGGTTGATGTATTCCGGGTTGTCCGGCGCAAACTCGACCACGATCGTCACACGGATGTAGCGCCGCCCAGTGGGGTCCAACAGATTAATGATCTTGGTGGACATGTTGGCCATGACCCCTTCGCCTGGCATATAGACATGCGCTTCAGGGGTGGGTGTCACCACCAAGTATACAACTTCCGGGCTGGAGGATTGCTCGGCCTCGGAAACGGCAGCCCCGCCCGGAACATCGTAGACCAGCCGAAACGGCTTGGGCAGGTCGTCGGGCGCGAACATGATATACGCCGTGAATAACGAAACTAGTGAGACGATTCCGATCAGGACTTGCGGGATGGCTTTCAGAATATTTTTGAGCATAGGACTCCGCTTCAAAAGACCACCGGGTCTTTTATCATTCTAGGGTTGGAGGATCGGGGCATTGATATCGATCACGTTGGTGTCCACGTTATAGACGATGATGATCTCCACGCGGGCATTCAAGGCTTTATGTTCCTCGGTGTCATTGGGGAAGACAGGCGCGTACTCTCCCCGGCCGGAGATGATCAATCGATCCGGGGCGATGCCTGCGCCGATCATATACTTTGCCACAGAGGTGGCGCGAGCCAGGGATAATTCCCAATTCGTAGGATAGAGCGGATTCGCCGAAGGGTCACTGCTGGTATGACCAACCAGACGGACTTTGTTCGGAGTGGACCTCAGCATTTCAACGATCGTGTCGAGAACTTGCAGCGCTTCGGGCGGCAGGTCCACCTGTGAGCCCTGGAAGGTCAGGCGTTCGCTCAGGGAGATCAGCACACCTTCGATGTTGGTCTGAACGCTGACCTCGTTGCCAAGGTTTTGCGAAGAAAGCATCTGGGTCAACTCCCCGGCAACTTCCTCCGACTGGGTCGGGCCTTCGGGAATACCTGGGATCACGATCGGCTTGGAGGTTCCATCTTCGCTGGTTCCGCCAGCCTGGTTGATCTGGCTATCCACAACCTGCGACGAGCCTCCGAGGGTAAAAGCCATGCGCATACTTTCGGCCAGTTGTTTATACTTCTCGATGTTCACCTGCCCCATGGAGTACAGTACTACGAACAAGACCATCAACAGGGTGATGAAATCCGCATAGCTGACCAGCCAGCGTTCATCATGGTGCTCTTCGTGTTCTTCGTGTCGGTGTGCCATGATTTATGCTTGAGCCTTT
>DAOQBX010000461.1:0-1544 GCA_035340155.1 Anaerolineales bacterium
AATCCTCGAAGCCCTTTAATCCCACCAGTTTTATCATCTCGCGCGCCTTGTTCTGCGCTTTGACATCCCCTGCGCCCTTCAATTCCAGCGGCAGCATGATGTTCTCCATCACCGTGCGCCAGGGCATCAGGTTCGATTGCTGAAAGACCATGCCGATCCCCGGGCGATGATGATGCATGAAATTGATCTGCCCTGCCGCGGGCCGCAATAATCCGGCTATGGCGCGCAATAAAGTGGTCTTCCCCGAACCCGAAGGGCCGAGGAAGCAGATGAACTCACGCGGGTGAACCTGGAAAGAGATATCCCCAAGCGCATGCAACCCACCGTTGCTATCGGGGAAGATGACAGATAGATCTTTGACGCTGAGGATGGGTTTCTGGGACATGGCTGAAGATCACGCTCGTTCATTATTACGGCACGAACTCGTTGGTGAAGGCCTTACCAAGGTCCATGGGCTCGGAGAGCAAGGCCATCTTGACCAGCAGGTCGTTCATGTTCTGCCAGGCTTGCGGATCGGAGTAGCCAATCCGGTCGGCCTTCCAATATTCGATGGAGGTATTGAGGATCTGCATCTGCACAGCCTTGTCCTGATCGATAAGGTTCTCCACATATTTCAAACTGATGGTATAGGCTTCATCAGGGTTTGCGATCGTATCCGCCAGGCCGCGCGAGAAGGCGCGCGTCATACTACCCACAAGATCAGGCTTATTCACAATGGTCGCTTCGCTGGTAACGATCCCATTGGCGATCATCTGCACATAATCGGCCACGCGCAATTCGCTTACTTCCATGCCCTGCGAGCGCAGCACGATCGGTTCGTTGGCGGTATACCCCACCACCACATCGCTTTTGCCGGTGGCGAACGACTCGACCTGATTGAACCCGATCGCATCGAAGGTCACTTCAGACGGATCCACCCCGGCCGAGAAGAGCAGCGCCTCCACCCCAATGTAATTTGCACCAAACAACCCCGGCAGTCCGATCTTCTTTCCGCGCAGGTCGGCAGGCTCCTTGATGTTCAGTTCCGACTTCGCAATGACAGAGATCGGGAACTGCTGATACCACGCGAACGCATACACTACTGGCAACCCTTGTGCGCGCGCCAGCAGCACCTGTTCACCCGATGCCACTGCAAAAGGCAGTTCACCGGCGCCCACCAACTTCATGCCATCGGTCTCGAAAGCGTAATCAAATTCAATGGCAATGCCCTCCTCGGCAAAATATCCCTTGTCCACAGCAACATAGAAGGGCGCATACTGGATGTTGGGGATGTATCCCATCGGCAGTTTGAGGGTGCGGACTTGTCCCGCTTCATTCGCGGACTGGGAACTGCCACAGGCCATCAGGCCGAACGCCAGCGTGAGCATGAGTAAAACCACTTTCTTCATTACAGAGTCTCCTTTGATATCAGACATGGGGTCATACAACCCTGTCCTGTCTATTTATTATTTTGCCACTTCAAAAATCTTCGTTCCAACAAAGTCACCAGGCCATACAAGCCCAACGCCAACGCGACCAGCACAAAGACCGCTACGAACACCATG
>DAOQBX010000462.1:0-1543 GCA_035340155.1 Anaerolineales bacterium
CGACAATGCCATCTACAAACTTCTGCCGGTCATCGCGGGCATCCGCGACCTGGAGCCGAAACTGGGCGACCATGAATTCCTCGGCCACGGCAAGATCACCGTCAGCGATATGCATGTCAAGACCCCGTCCATCAACGCGGTCCCGGATGAAGCGATCATTTACATCGACCGCCGCATGACCTTCGGCGAGACCAAGGAAGCGGTCAAGAAACAGGTCGAAGATTTGATCCCCGCCGAATTCAAGGACACGGTCAAGTTGGAGGAATTGTTCTACGACGATCCCTCTTATACCGGCTTCGTCTTCCCGGTGGATAAATACTTCCCCGCCTGGGCGTACGAGGAGACCCATCCGTTGGTGCAGGCCGGGCAGGCAGCCCGCAAGCAGATCGGCTTGCCCGATGCGAAGCCCAGCAAGTGGAACTTCTCGACCAACGGTATCTACTGGGCTGGCAAGGCCAACATCCCGTCCATCGGCTTTGGCCCCGGCGATGAAGAGACCGCTCACACCGTCAACGACTCGGTCAACCTCGATGACATGGTCAAGGCCACAGAGTTTTACGCGTTGCTGGCCAGCCTGATCAAATGAAGATATTGGAAGTCAGGCGACACTCCATCCGCGCAACGGGCGGCGACCACCTGAATCAAAAGGGCGTGGCGCTGGCTCGCAAGGTGGGCATGGAGATCGGTCCGTTCGACTTTGTGGCCACATCCATGCTCCCGCGTGCGTTTGAAACCGCCATTGCGATGGGCTTTGCTGTGGACGCTCAAAGCGAACTGATGAATACCTACGGCGGCGCCGTGGAACGCGAAGCGCCGTGGCCGATGCCTTACTTCCATTATTCCGAGATCGTCAAGCAGGATGGCTTCGCTGCAAAATACGCCTATGAATTGCTGGACCTGTACACAAACCTATTGGAGCGCATCCCGGAGGGTGGGTCGGCGCTGGTGATCAATCACGGCGGCGTGGTGGAAATGGGTGTGGTGGCCTGCCTGCCTGATGAGGATTTCCTGCCCTGGGGCGACTCGGTCGATTACTGCGAGGGTGCGCGTCTTTTCTGGGACGATGGCAGGTTCGTACGCGGCGAAGTACTGCGCGTCAAGAGATCGTGATCCAATTCTGAAACTGCATGTTTCGAAATAAAAAGATACAAAACAAGGAGACTAAAAATGCAAACTAATTTCCGCGGTCGTGATTTTATCGGCGACCTCGACTTCTCCAAGGAAGAAGTCGAAACCGTTCTGGATGTGGCCTGGGATCTGAAGCGCAAGCGCGCTTTGGGTGAGTCGCATGCGTTGCTGCGCGATAAGACCCTCGCCATGCTGTTCTTCTTTACCTCCACCCGCACCCGCGGCTCGTTCGAGTCTGGCATGGCGCAACTCGGTGGGCACGCTGCTTTTATTGATAGTGAAACCACCCAGATCTCCCATGGCGACACCGCCAAGGAGATCGGTGAGATCTTTGGCCGCTACTTCGACGGCATCGCCATCCGCCAGTGCGACTGGGAGTTCGGCAACGGGTACATCAACGACGTCGCCAGGGCCA
>DAOQBX010000463.1:0-1538 GCA_035340155.1 Anaerolineales bacterium
AAGGATATGCCCATGATTGTCGCATCTTCCGACGCCTGCCTCGCCATTTTGCAGGATATTCCCGCCTTCCGCACTACTTACCCGAACAAGGTCTTTGATTACATGGCGGCGGGCCGGCCCAGCCTCATCGTCATTGACGGCATCACGCGCGAGTTGATCGAGTCTTCGCGCGGCGGCGTGTATGTGAAGCCCGCCGATGATGCCATGCTTGCGCAGCAGATCCTTGAACTGGCGCGCAAGCCGCAGCAGGCCAAAGCGCTGGGCGCCAATGCCCGCGAGTACCTGGTCAGGAATTTGGACCGGCGTGATAAATTGGATGAGACCCTTTTGTTGTTGAAAAAATTGGCGGGCGCATGAAGGTTTTGGTTACAGGCGCTACGGGGTTCACCGGCTCGCGCCTCGTTCCCCTCCTGCTCAAAAATGGATTCCAAGTCCGTTGTTTGACTCGCCCCGATAGCGACCGCTCGCCTCTCTCTGCGCTGACCGTGGAGTGGGTGACCGGTGACCTCTCCAACACCGGATCTTTGACCTCCGCCCTGCGCGGCATGGATGCGCTCGTCAATATCGCCTCTCTCGGCTTTGGCCACGCCCAGGGGGTCATTGACTCGGCCCGGGCGGCGGGAGTGAAGCGCGGACTTTTCATCAGCACCACCGCCATTTTTACGCAGTTGAACGCGGGCAGCAGATCCATCCGCCTTGCCGCGGAAGAAGCCATCCAAACCAGCGGACTGGACTTCACCATCCTGCGCCCGACCATGATCTACGGCACGCCGCGTGACCGCAATATGTGGCGGCTGGTCCGCCTGCTGCGTGTATTGCCAGTGATGCCCATCTTTGGGGACGGCGAGTCTTTGCAGCAGCCCATCTTTGTGGACGATGTGGCCCAGGCCGTGCTGCTGGCTTTGCAACATCAGAACACCATTGGCAGGAGTTACAACATCGCTGGCAAGGAGCCGCTGACCTATAACCAGGTCATTGACACGGTGGCGTCTGCACTGGGTAAACGGGTGTGGAAGTTGCACCTGCCCTATATGCCCATTGTGCGCCTCTTGCAGCTTGCCGAGCGGACCGGGCTGCACCTGCCCATTAAAGCCGAACAGGTGCTGAGACTCAACGAAGACAAGGCCTTCTCATATGAAGATGCGAAGCGGGACTTTGGATTCAGTCCGCGCAGTTTTGAAGAGGGGATCGGGTTGGAATTTCTAAGTCGAGCCTGATCTGAAAACTCGTTTAGAATCATCCCCGTGACCTCCATCCTCATCTTCGCACTCCTCACCATCCTCTCCGCCCTCGGCGTGTGGATCATCCGTCAATACGCTGAACGCCGCCGCATCATCGACCATCCCAACGAACGCAGTTCCCATTCCGCGCCTACTCCACGCGGTGGGGGCGTGGCTATTGTGATCGTCGTCCTCGCGGCAGGATGTATCGCTGCTTTCAACTCGAATCTCACTCATAGCCTAATTTATCTCATCTGTGGCGCGGTCATTGCCTACCTTGGCTGGCGAGACGACGTCCATTCGCTCAGCCCGCGAGTC